>NZ_JAKDLJ010000439.1 GCF_030452865.1 Pseudorhodobacter sp. | reverse complement strand
GCTTTATACCGGCAGGCCTTGGTTTCTACCCGCCGCCGTCGCCTATTACCGGGCCGTTGACGACTACCAATGGCGCAATGCGGCAAAAAGTGCCTAGGCCACGGCAAATATCGCCCCAGGCACTAAATCGCTTCGCGATAGGGGCGGTTGTGGCGGGTGTTGCGCTTGACCGGGATTTGTTGCGCGGTTTTGGGTGTTGGGTGTGTGCTGTTGATCGAGGTGATTTTGCCTCGATTGACAGAGGGTTTTCCCATGAACATTCAGCATTCCACACAGATGACACCCCTTCGTGCCCGCATGATCGCCGATATGTCCGCGCGCAATCTTGGGCCGGCATCGCAAACCAGTCACTTGCGCGCCTGCAAGCGTTTTGCGGCCTGGCTCGGGCGCTCGCCAGAGGCGGCGACACCGGATGATGTGAGGGAGTTCCAGCAGCATCTGGTCGAGAGCGGGACGAGCATCTGCACCCGCAACCAAACCATGACCGGGGTGAAGGTCCTGTTGCGCGTGACCCTGCGGCGGCATGATCTGGTGGCCGAGATCTTTCATTTGAAGGAACCGGTGAAGGTGCCGCTGGTGCTGAGCCAAAAGGAAATCAAACGCATCCTGGCGATGGCCCCCGGCCTGAAGGCGCGGGTGATGCTGTCGCTGGCTTATGGCTGTGGCATGCGCGCGGGCGAGGTCGTTCGGCTCAAGGTCGGCGATATCGATAGCGCTCAGCAGATCATCCGCATTGTGCAGGCGAAGGGGCGCAAGGACCGCAATGTGATGCTGCCGGCGGACATTCCGGGCCTGCTGCGCGCCTGGTGGAAGGAGCGGTCGACCGGCCAGGACAAGGACGTGCCCGGGCCGGAACGGGTGCTCTTCCCCATTGCCTGACAGGCGATGCATGCATCGCTGAGAAGGGGGCTATCGCGGCAAACATCTCTCTGCGCGGCAGATTTCACGGCTGTTCAAAGAGACCGCGCGGGAAGCCGGGATCACCAAACCGGTCACGTTGCATACGTTAAGGCACAGTTTCGCGACGCATCTTCTGGAGCGCGGCGTAGATATCCGCGTCATTCAGGCGCTGCTGGGGCATGCAAAACTCACGACCACGGCACGCTATGCCAGCGTCGCCACGGGGATGATCGCGGCGGTGGACAGCCCGCTGGACGATCTGACTCGGGCCAAGCGGAAGAAGGGCAAGAGAGGCGCATCATAGACCGCCTTGCCCCGGTCAGGGCTGGAGGTTGCGGATATCTTCCGCGCCCATGGGGCTGCCTGGCGCGCAGCCAATAAGAGCCATGTCAGCCTCGATCAGTTGAAGGTGATGAGCGCCATCGAGCGCTGCCGCACGGCGGCGCTCGGCGGGCATGTGGCGCGCTGTGAAGACTGTGCCCATGAGCACATCGCCTACAATTCGTGCCGCAACCGCCATTGCCCCAAATGCCAGTCCGGCGCGGCAAAAGCATGGCTGGCCGCACGCGAGGCAGAACTTTTACCGGTGCGATATTTCCATCTGGTCTTCACACTGCCCAAACCGATCGCCAACATCGCACACCAGAACAAACGCGAGATCTACAACCTGCTGATGCGGGCGAGTGCAGACACGGTGCTCAGGATCGCGTCGGACCCCAAGCACCTCGGCGCCCGGGTTGGGATCGCGTCGGTCCTCCATACCTGGGGCTCCGCGATGACGCACCATCCGCATGTGCATATGATCGTGCCGGGTGGGGGCCTGTCTGCGGACGGCACCAAATGGATCGCTTGCCGCAGGAATTTCTTCCTCGCCGTCCGGGTTCTGGCCCGCCTGTATCGGCGGCTCATCCTGGAAGGATTGGGCAAGCTGCACGATGCGGGGAAGCTGCGCTTCTTCGGCGATCACGCGAACCTTGCGGATCGAGATACATTCGATGTTTTCCTCAGACCGCTGCGCAAGATCGACTGGGTGGTGTATGCCAAGGAACCGTTTGCAGGCCCCAAAGCCGTGCTGGCCTACCTGTCGCGTTACACCCACCGTGTCGCCCTGTCCAACAGCCGCCTGATCCGTTTCGATGAGTGCCGCGTCACCTTCCGCGTCAAGAACTACCGTGTAAACGGCCCCGGCCGACACACCACCATGACCCTGAAGACGGACGAGTTCATCCGCAGGTTCCTGATCCATGTTCTGCCAAAAGGCCAGCACCGCATCCGCCACTACGGCTTCTTCGGAAATGGCAGCCGTGCCACCAATATTGCCATGATCAGACACTTGCTCGGGGCCAATACGCCAGACCGGGATCACGCCAATGACGACGGCATCAATGATACCGATGAGCCTCCCCGCGTCCTCGCGTCCTCGCGCTGCCTTGCCCGTGTTGCGGCGGGCGATTGATCATCACCGACACAATCGCGCCCGCGCAATATCCCAGAGCACCGCCAACAGCAGCGAGGGCCGCCGCATGAGTTGCGCGCCACAGATCCAAAACTGCACCCTCGCCGCACGGCCCACCGCCAGCGGTCCCAGCGTCATGCGCCAATCCATTCAACGATCGCGTGAAAGCCGCCAGATTGCGATGCGCAAACCGCGAATCGGCGAAAAGAGCCCGAGACACCCACTCAGATCCGCCCCAAAAACGCGGAAACAGCCATGCTAACGAGCAAAGCCAAGGCACGCGCCCCCTCAAATCCCCATAACCACAGCTGAAGCACCCAGCCCAACCCCGCGATTTCCCGCTTGAGCGCTTCTCCGACGCCAAGCCACGTCTCGCGCCACCCAAACGCTGCGCGTGGCGTCCGAGAAACCTGCACCAAATGGCACGTCATATGAAACGCAACAACCACGCATGCGGGCGGCATCGTGTC
>NZ_JAKDLJ010000438.1 GCF_030452865.1 Pseudorhodobacter sp. | reverse complement strand
TGAGATGCGTTTTGATCTGTGCGCCTTTGCAGGCTTTGACATTCATATCCTTCAACGCCCCGGAGCAGCCGAAAGCTTCCCAGATGCAAGCACGGCAGCGGCAAAAAAGCGCTTTGCTGAAATGTCGACAGCGCGGCGTGATGAGCTTACGAGCAATGTCGTCTTTGGCCTGCCGGGCGCTGCCGGGAATTTCAGCTTGGCCGATGTGCGCGCCCATCTGGTAGAATATGCCAAGATGCAGCCTGGCACCTTGCGCAAACATCTGGTGGATTTTCTGGCCGAAGTCGTACCGGAGGCTGAAAAGTTGGGCCTGCGCTTGTGCTGCCACCCTGATGATCCGCCTTTCCCACTTATGGGCTTGACGCGTGTCATGTCGACCGAGGCTGATTACCGCGCCATTATCGCCGCGGTTGATCTGCCTGCAAACGGGATAACCCTATGCTCCGGATCTTTGGGCGCGCGCGCAGATAACGATCTGCCGGGCATGATGGGACGTTTGGGGGATCGCGTGCATTTTCTGCATCTTCGCAACGTAACGCGAGAGAGTGACAGCACGCCATCCTCCTTCTATGAGGCAGAGCATTTGGGTTGTGACACCGACATGGTGGCTTTGATTAAGGCCATTCTGGCCGAAGAGAAGAAGCGCAAAGCCTCTGGCCGCAGTGACGCCACTATCCCCTTCCGACCAGATCACGGCCAGAATATTTTGGATGATCTGACCCGTCAAACGCAACCTGGCTATCCCGCCATTGGCCGCCTCAAAGGACTGGCCGAGTTGCGCGGCGTGATGATGGCGTTGGAGCATGATGATAGGGTAAGGCATTGATGCGCCTGTCGTTAAGCACGCTTCGCGACCTGCCAGATGCACTTAAGCCGGGCTATGACGCGGCGGCGCATGGTGTTGGTATTCTTCATCTGGACGTAGGTGCATTCCACCGCGCGCATCAGGCGATCTATACCGATGCCGCCCTTGCGGCCCAAGGCGGCGATTGGCGCATTGTCGGTGTCAGTCTGCGCTCCACAGAAATCGTGGATGCATTGGCGGCACAAGACGGGCATTTCACACTAACCGAGCGTGGCGGCGGCCCCGACCAGACCCATGTTATCGTCTAAATCGTCGAAGCAATTGCCGCCAGTCGGAATGCGGAGGCGGTCCGCGCAGCATTTGCGCGGCCAGAAATCCGCGTGGTGACCCTGGCCCATCACCGAAGCCGGCAAGCTATATGCAGCTATTTACCGCGACAGGGGCAATCCCGGCGCAGCCGTGCACCGCACACCGCCTCGAACGCCTTGGTTTCGTGGAAAATTTTATCAGCGCAAATAAGCCGTTTTGGGTGAACCAACTTGATGCTGGTGCGAGTGTCATCTGGGATGCAGCGCTGTCGCGTCTGCTTTATCACATAGCCGTTTTTGTGACCGAAGGCATCTCCGCCAATCTTTGGCAGGACGACGCGCAACAGGCTTAGGTTTCCCCCCGTGATGCGGGTCGCCATAAACCGCGCGTTCGCGCTAAAGGAAATCATCACGGCGCGGCGTGAAGCTGTCCACAAGCTGGCCGGGTTCCAGACAGACACAGCCATGCACCGCTTGCGAAGGCACGATAAAGCTGGCGCCGGTGCTGACCTCAATGAATTTGTCAGCGACAGTGAATCGGAACCGCCCGCTATGGACAAATGTTGATTGCACATGGGGGTGGCTGTGCAACGCACCAACCGCCCCCTCCTTGGCAAACCGAAACGCCACGACCATCAACTCGGGATGATCAGAGAGGACTTGTCGAGTGGTGTTTTCGCCGGTTGTGACGATTGGAAAATCACTCATGGCGCCAGATCCTTGCCCTAAACATTCAGATCAACTGAACAGCATTCCACCGTTGATGTCTACATTGGCCCCTGTGATAAAAGCACTGTCGTCGCTGGCAAGGAACACGACAAGGTTTGCAATATCCACCGGAACACCTTGGCGTTTCAATGGCGTTGCGTTCTCGACATTCTTGCGAACCTCAGGTTTGGTGTGGACGTTGTGGAAATCTGTGTCGATCATGCCGGGGCAAAGCGCGTTCACCCGCACATTCGGGCCAAGCTCTTTGGCCAGACCTCTTGTCATTGTCATAACCGCGCCTTTGGCCGCGCCATAGGCGACCGATCCCGGCCCACCGCCATCGCGCCCTGCTTGGCTGGCAAGATTAACGATCGCCCCCGATTTCAAATGCGGCAGGCAGGCTTTGGTCATCAAAAAGATGCTGGTCAAGTTCAAGTCCATGACCGCATTCCAATGGTCCAGCGACATTTCTGCAATCGTTTTGCGCGCAATTAGACCGCCGGTATTGTTCACCAGAATATCGACGCCGCCAAACTCTGCCACCGTCTTGGCCACCAGCGCGTCAACGCCAGCTTGCGTGTTCAGATCACCCTGAAGCGCAAATGCCTTGCCGCCTGCTGCAATGATCTCGGCGACGGCACTGTCCGCGCCTGCACTGCTGGAGAAATAGTTGATGGCGACATTTGCGCCTTCTTCAGCCAGACGTATGGCGCACGCCCGTCCGATATCTCGCCCGCCGCCGGTGATGATCGCCGTTTTGCCCGCAAGTTTCATGTAATTCCCTTCCTATGCCGTGATTTAGTCGGCGGTGCCGACATCGAATACCTAGGGCTGAACAGTTGAAATTTGACATGCTGATGCTTTTGCATCCCGACCCATGCCATAGCTTTCTGCCCTCACCGCCCTATACTTCCCAAACACGATATCCAAACCTCGAATCTCTGTGCATCTTGAGAACTACTATGCTAGTATTCTAACTGCTATGCTAGTATTTTCTACAACATATT
>NZ_JAKDLJ010000437.1 GCF_030452865.1 Pseudorhodobacter sp. | reverse complement strand
ACATATAGTGCAAAATTGTGCCGCTAGAGGTGGCCGCAAAGCACAAAAGAAACCCATACATGACAGCCTGATGCAGCCAGCGCCGCATGTCGCTGTAGCGGTCTTCGCGTTCAAAGTTACAGCCCTGACCTTGGCCGCCATTCAGGTTCTTCAAACTCGCTGCGGCGCGAAAGCCACCGATCACATTGCGCCAAGGCAGCCGTGCGCCACCCGTTTCCACCCAATATCGGCGCAGGCTTATCGCGACAGATGCTAAAGGCAGCACAAAGGCGGGCGCGAAAACCGCCACCATCGCGCCATGCGCCAGATAGGCATAAAACCCATCGCCAGAGGCAGGGCGGAGCATTTGCATCAGCACAATCGCAAAGGCAAAGGCCACAACCGCCGCCAAAGCCATCGCCACACCACTTTCATGAAAGCGGCGCGCCAGCGGTTGCGGCCACGCCAATCTTTCCCAGCTTTCCTGCCGCACCTCGGCCAAGGCGGCGGGAAAGTTTAGCGCGAATTCATGCGGTTCGGTATATTGACAGGAATAGTAACAGCCGCGGCAATTGTGGCACAGATTGGCGAGATGGCTGATATCACCATCAGCAAAGACCTTTTGGCGGGTCAGTGCCGGAAACACCGAACAAAACCCCTCGCAATAGCGACAGGCGTTGCAAATCTCGGTCTGGCGACGGGCCTCTTGAATGGCGTCAGTTGACATATTTTGCGGCCTCCGCGCCTGCGATGCGTCCAAAGACAGTTCCGATAGTCATGCCGAACCCCGCCAAATATCCTTGGCCAAGGATAGACCCCGCCATGATTTCCCCCGCAGCAAACACGTTTGCCAGCGGACCTTGTGCGGTCTGAACCTGCGCCCGCTCTGAAATTTTCAACCCCAGATAGGTGAAGGTTACACCAGGGCGCAACTGATAGCCGTAATAGGGCGGTTGATTGATGGGCCGCGCCCAGTTGGTCTTGGCGGGCGTCAGGCCGCTGGTCGCCACGCCGTCCAACTCGGTCGGGTGAAACTGGCCGGGCTGACAGGCGGCATTGAACGCCGCCACCGTTTCCGCTAGCTTGGCCCCATCCAGGCCCATTTGAGCGCCCAAATCCTCGACTGTATCCGCCTTGATCGGCGGAAAAACCGACGGCATGAACAGATCAATCGACTTGGAATCAATGATCGCATAGCCCACCTGATCGGGCTGCGCCGCCACCAACCGGCCCCAGATCGCATAGCGTTTGGGCCAGACATCCTCGCCCTCGTCATAGAAGCGCTTGGCATCGCGATTCACGACGATGGAAAACGGCACGCAATCCAGCCGCGTCACAATCCCACCGTCAAATTTCGGTGCCCGCCCGTCAATGGCAACGGCATGGCATTGGGTCGGGTCGCCCACGCTTTCGGCCCCTTGGTCGAGCATATCGCGCAGCACCACGCCGCGATTGTAGGGCGTGCCACGGATAATGAAATTTGCCGCCGCTGGTCCCCACGCTCGCGTCAGCCACTCCAGATCGGATTGGAAGCCACCCGAAGCCAACACAATCGCGCGACCCTGCACTTGCTGCGTCGTTCCGCCAATGCGCAAATCTACATGGGTAAAAACATCACCTTCGATATGCACATGCGTCACCTCGGCATCATAGATGACCGTCACACCCAAATCGGCGGCGGTGTTGTAATAGGCATTCACCAGTGCCTTGCCGCCGCCAAGGAAAAACGCGTTGGTCCGGCTAAGTGACAGGGTGCCCGACAAGGACGGCTGAAACCGCACACCATGCGCCTCCATCCATGGCAGACATTCCTCAGACTGACGAATAGCCATGCGGGCCATCGGCTCATCCGTCTTGCCCTTGGTTACCAGCATCAGATCGTCGAAATACTCATCCTCGCCGTAGCTGTCGGTCAGCACCGACAAAGGGCCTTGGTGCATGCAGCGGAAGTTGCGGGTGTGGCGACTGTTGCCGCCGCGATAGCTTTTGGGGGCAGATTCCAGGATCAGCACTTTCGCCCCAGACTCGGCGGCCGTGATAGCGGCACAAAGCGCCGCATTGCCGCCGCCAACAACAACAATATCCCACATTTGTTTCAGAACAACAGGCTTGTCATGCGGCATACCTAAATCCCCTCAATCGGGCGATCACGGCCCAGCAACGCGCGCAGACGAACGCGATGGGCGGCTTCAATATGGGCGCGCATTGCGGTCTCGGCACGCAGGCCATCGCGATCCCGCAATGCCGCCAGAATGATCTCATGCTCCCCCACGGCTTCGGTTGCGCGAACTGGTTCAACCAACGTGGTCGGACCAAGGATCAGTAGAGTTTTTTGCAGCGCGTTCACAGATTTAACCAAATAGCGGTTCTTGGCGGCATCAAGCATTGTCATGTGGAACTGACGGTTCAATTCATAAACGGTCGCCGCACCTTTTGCGCTTGCCATCTCGGCGTTCAGCGCGGTCAGCGCGTCCAGTTCCATATCCGACGCGGCGCGGGCGGCAAGACGGGCGGCCGTGCTTTCCAACACCGCGCGCATCTCATATAGCTCCATCACTTCGGCATAGTCCAACACGCGGATCGTGGCTCCTTGGCGCGGCACATGGGCAACAAGGCCGTCAGCCTCAAGCTGGCGCATGGCCTCACGCACTGGGGTACGGCTGATGCCGAGGCGTTCGGCCAATTCGGTTTCACGCAGCCGTGCACCGGGCAAAAGCACCCCAGCCCGAATGTCGGCCAAAATCTGGCGATAGGCCCCGCTTCCTTGTGGGCCGTCGTCTTCTAAGATTGGCACGATCTGGGTCATAAAAACTCCCGCTTGCACTATGCATCCAAATGTATACAAATGGATAC
>NZ_JAKDLJ010000067.1 GCF_030452865.1 Pseudorhodobacter sp. | reverse complement strand
GATCACGGCCCAAGGCTTGCGCGCCTTCGCGGTAGGTTTCGGGGGTGTCCGATGTGTCTGCCTTGGTCAGCAGGATCACAGGTTCCACGCCTGCATCATGCGCAAGTGTCAGGTAGCGTTCCAACCGCGCCACGTTGAAATCGGCATTGCAGGAGGTGGTGATGAACAGTGTGTCGATATTGGCCCCGATCAGCCGATACTCCCCGATGTTGCGACTGCCGGCGCGCGAATGGACCCGGCGTTGCAACAGGCTGCGGCGCTCCAACCGGCGCTTCATAACCGATTGGCTGGCGGAGATCAGCACCCAATCGCCGACTGCGAAACTGCCCGAAGGGTGGCCATTGGGCAGCGCCACCTCACGCGGGCCGCTTGCCGCAAACACCGCCAGCCGATCACGATGAACCTGCGCGACACGAGCGGGGAGGTGAGGTTCATCCTCAGCCGTCAGTTGATCCGCGAAAAACGTGCCCCAGCCGAGGGTTTCAAGCGACAGGTTATCCGCACTTTGATTCTTGGGCGTATCAGGGGAAATGATGGTTGATCCCGTTGGCGGCGGCGAAAGCGCCGCGATATGCGGTGAGAGGCTGGACATCGACCCAAGTGGGGCTCGTTGTGGCTGCTTCCTTCCGGACCTGACCAAGTTGGCGAGGCACCTGCCCGCGCCAACCCCTCGCCCCCGATATAGGCGGAGCGAATGAGGATAGCAAGATCAGTTGGGCAGAAGACCGATCTCGCGTGCGCCTGTCAGCAGATCGGGGGCCACCACATGCGCGAAACGACCGGAGGCGGGGTTGATATCAGGCACCTGCACCACGGTCATACCGGCGTTATAGGCGGCTTCCGCCCCCGCCTCGCTGTCTTCAAACGCGACGCAGTGTGTGGGATCGACATCCAAAAGTCGGGCGGCCAGCAGGAAGGGTTCTGGTGCGGGTTTTGCCAGCGTCACATCGTTGAAGGTGACGAAATGGCGGAAATAGCCAGCGATGTCCGTGACGCCCAGCTTGAGGTCCAATTGCCGGCGCGTGGAAGATGTTGCCATTGCCATTGGCAGCCGGATCGCGCCCAACAACTCATGCGTGCCGGGTTTCAGCGGGATGCCAGCGGCAAAATGCTCATCAACGCGACGGCGCCAGAACTTTGAAAATACGTCGAAATCCATCTCGGGGTAATGTGCCCGCACGATGCCGGCGCCTGTCACGTCATCGCGGCCGATCAACCCATGCAGGAAGGATGGTTCCACCGACACACCGCAATCGGCGAAAGCCAGCAAACCGGCCTTTTGCGCAAGTGATTCCGTATCCAGCAAGGTGCCGTCGAGATCAAAGATAACCGCGTCAAACTGCATCGGATCAGACACCGACACCGATGATTGCCTTGGCCAGAATCGGCACGGTGCGCGCGTTCAGCCCGGCGATGTTCATCCGGCTGTCACCCACCATGTAAATCCCGTGGTCACGGCGCAGCGCCTCCACCTGTTCCGGCGTTGCCCCCAGCCGCGAAAACATGCCGCGATGTTGTGCGAGAAAACCGAAGCGATCCGATCCCGACAGCCGCCGTAATTCCGTCGCAAGTTGTTCCCGCAGGGACAGCATGTTCAGGCGCACCTCCTCCAACTCCGCCTGCCAATCCTCGCGCAGCGCAGGGTCATTCAAAATCATTGTGACCAACCGCGCGCCGTGATCGGGCGGGAAGCTGTAATTCTGGCGGTTGAGGAAGGCGAGATTGCCCTGCACCGTTGCCCGCATTTCGGCTTTCGGTGACACGGCAATCAATATTCCGGTGCGTTCACGGTAAATTCCGAAGTTCTTCGAACAAGACGCCGCAATCAGCATCTCCGGCATCCGCTTGGCCATTAGCCGCAAGCCCGCCGCGTCTTCCTCCAACCCGTCGCCAAAGCCCTGATAGGCGATGTCGATGAAAGGAATGGCCCCGGTTTTCTCCAGCAGATCGGCCACCGCTTTCCATTGCGGCAGGGTCAGGTTCGCTCCGGTCGGGTTGTGGCAGCAGCCGTGCAAAAGCACCACATCGCCGGGTTTGACCGCCGCCAGATCGGCCAACAAGCCGTCAAAATCAACGCCGCGCGATTCCGTGTCGAAATAGCGATATTCCGCCATCCTCATGCCAAGATATTTGATGATCGAAGGATGGTTCGGCCAGGTCGGGTTCGACAGCCAGACTGTTGCCTCGGGGGTGGCGAGCCGGATCAGTTCCAGCGCCTGCCGAATGGCCCCGGTCCCGCCGGGGGTTGCCACAGCCGACAGCCGATCAGCCGGGACCGTCCCATCCAGCAGCAAATCCTGCATCGCCTCGGCATAGGCCGGATCGCCCGCAAGCCCGGTATAGGTTTTGGTATTCTCCACCTCCCAAAGCTGCCTTTCCGCCGCTTTCACCGCGCGCATCACCGGGGTCAACCCGGTGGCATCCTTGTAGACGCCAACGCCAAGGTCGATCTTGGTGTCGCGCGGGTCGTCTTTATACATCTGAATCAGTTGCAGGATCTTGTCTTGCGGTTGCGGGTGCAGCGCGTTCAGCATGTCGTTTACTTTCAATAGTTTGAAGCGTCAGCCCTTGGCGATCGGCAGATCATCATACATGCCCCATTCCGACCAGGAGCCATCGTAGAGCGCGTGGTTGCGATGCCCGATGCGTTCCAGCGCCAGCGACAGGATCGCGGCTGTGACGCCAGAACCGCAAGTGGTGATCGCCGGTTTTGCCAGGTCCACGCCTGCCGCCACGAAGGCCGATTTCAAAGCCTCGGGGGATTTCATGGTACGATCTGCATTCAGCAAATCCCCGAAGGGCAGGCTTTTCGCATTGGGAATGTGCCCGGCGCGAAGTCCTGCGCGCGGTTCGGGTTCATCGCCCCGGAAGCGGGCAGCGGCGCGGGCGTCGATGATCTCCGTCTCCCCCAGTTTGGAGGCTTGCGCCACTTGCGTCACATCTTTCACAAGGCCGGACTGGCGCTGCACGGTGATGTGACGATCGCGCACAATGGGGGGCAGATCTTCAGTCTCTCGGCCCTCGGCCTGCCATTTTGGCAGCCCGCCATCCAGCACGGCGACATCCATCTTGCCCATCAGGCGGAATGTCCACCAAACGCGGGCGGCGGAAAACAGGCCGGTGCTGTCATAGACCACGACTTGATGGCCGTCGCCCACGCCCATCGCGCGCATCCGGCTGATGAATTTTTCCACCGGCGGTGCCATATGCGGCAGTTCGGACCGGTGGTCAGAAATCGCCTCGATATCAAAAAACCGCGCGCCGGGAATATGGGCGGCATTATATTCAGCGAAGGCATCGCGCCCGGTTGCAGGCATGTGCCAGGACGCATCAAGGATCCGCAGGTCCGGGTCTTGCAGATGTTGCGCCAGCCAGTCGGTTGAAACCAGCGTTTTCGGGTCTTCTTGCGGGGCGGGTGTCATCGGCGGCTCCTTTGCTGGCAATGGTCCGGGTATATCGGATGCAGCGCCTGAGGCAAGGCCGGACCGCCACCATCGGGCGTGTGCTGAAAGCAAAGCGGCCCCCGGATGACCGAGGGCGCTCGCGTTTGGGTCGTCTGCTCGTTGCCGGGGTTACTTCGCCATCATATTGCGGATGACGCCGACAATCGCCATCAAAGCGCCGCCGCCAACCCCGCCGGAGACGATGGAGCCGACGATGGATCCGATATCCATGCCGCCAGCCGCACCCGCAGCCACCCCGCCCGCACCAAGCATGCTGAGGATCTGCCCACCAATGCCGCCACCAACGATACCAAGGATGGAGTTCAGGACCGGACCCTGGCTGAGATTCTTGAGCAAGCCACCTGCGGCATTGCCTCCCAAAGCGCCCGCGATCAGGCTGATGATGAGTTCCATGTAAAACGTCCTTTGTTAGATCGCTGCACGGGTTGTGCGCCATCAGACGGGATCATTTGCCCAATGGAATCATAAAAAAAGGGGAATTTCAGCGATTCTGCTTCAAAAGGCGCGCTTTTTGGCGATCCCAGTCACGTTTGGCCGAAGTTTCGCGTTTGTCGGCGTTCTTTTTGCCTTTGGCGATTCCGATTTTCACCTTCGCCATGCCGCGTTCGTTGAAATACATCTTTAACGGCACGATGGTCATGCCTTCGCGCGCTGTCGCATTCCACAGCCGCGCCAATTCCTTGCGCGACACCAATAATTTACGTTTACGGCGTTCTTCGTGCCCCCATGTTTTGGCTTGCAGATAGGGTGCGATGTAGCTGTTGATCAGCCACAGCCCGCCATCTTCCACGCTCGCATAGCTTTCCGCGATGTTGGAGCCGCCCTTGCGCAGCGATTTCACCTCTGACCCGAGCAGCATTATTCCTGCTTCGATGTCATCCTGAATTGCGAAATCATACCGCGCGCGGCGGTTCTCGGCGATGAGTTTCGAATTGGGGTCACTGTGTTTTATCATGGCCCCTGTCAGATAGGCGCTTGGCGCGCGACTGTCCAGATGGCGGCGTCTGACCCGGCGGTCAGCGCGCTCCGGCCTTGCGTCCGCGCAGCAGCGTGTAGATACCCGAGGCGACGATGATCACGCTGCCGATCAGCATGGCGGCATCCGGGTTTTCGCCAAACACCAGCGAACCCAGGATCAAAGCGAACAAAAGCCGGGTGTAGCGGAAAGGCGTGACCAGCGACACCTCACCAACCCGCATGGCGGCGGTCAACGCATAGTAGCCCGCGACACCGAACACCGTGGCACCAGCCAGCGCCATGGCTGCTTGCAGATCAGGCCGCTGGACACCCCCGGACCACGCCAGCAGCAGCGCCCCGGTGGGCACCATCATTGCGAAGCCGTAAACGCCAAGCGTCAGGTTTGACAGGGTTTTGGGGGCGGCCCGTGTTGCCAGATCGCGCCCGGCAAAGCCGAGCATCCCTATAACCGCCAGAATGGACAGCGGCGTGAACCCCGCCAACCCCGGCCGCAGAATCACCAGCACGCCGATGAAACCGAAGGTAATGGCCGACCAGCGCCGCCAACCCACGGTTTCACCAAAGATCAGCGCGGCCCCGGCAACGACCACCAAAGGGGTCGCTTGCAGGATGGCGGAGGCGAGCGAAAGCGGTGTCAATGCTAGGGCAAGGGTATAGAACAACCGACCCATCACCTCACACCCGGCGCGCATGATGATGGCGGGATTGCGGGTGTCAGCGGTGATCAGGCGCGCGCCCTGCATCTTTGCAAGGCAGGCAAAGGCAATCATGCCTGCCGAGCCGAAAATCATCAGAATTTGTCCCACCGGCAGGGTTTCAGAGGCGGTTTTGAGGAACATATCCTCGACCGCGAAACCCGCCATTGCGGCGATCATCAAAAGACTGCCTTGCAGATTGCTGTTCATCGCCAAGGCAAGTGCTTTCGGGTTTGAAACCCCGGCAGGACTGACCCGCCGGAATTTTCGATCAGTTGATCAAGCCGGCGTGGCGCATGGCCGCGTCAATCCGGGCCTTGGTGGCATCGGTCAGGCCGATCAGCGGCAAGCGCACCTCCTCTGAGCATAGACCCAGTTTCGCCACGCCATATTTGGCACCGACGAGGCCGGGCTCGATGAAAATAGCTTCATGCAGAGGCATCAACCGATCAAGAAGCAGCAGCGCCTTGCCGAAATCCCCGGCCAGAGTCGCGGCTTGAAATTCCGCGCATAGACGTGGGGCGATGTTGGCGGTGACGGAAATGCAGCCCACGCCACCATGCGCGTTGTACCCCAAAGCGGTGGCATCTTCGCCGGAAAGCTGGATGAAATCCGGCCCGCAGGTCATGCGTTGTTTGGGTACGCGGGACAGGTCACCGGTCGCATCCTTGACCCCGATGATGCGTGGCAGCTTTGCCAATTCGCCCATGGTCGCGGGCGACATATCCACCACGGAACGACCCGGAATATTATAGATGAAGATTGGCAAATTGCAGCAATCGTGCAGCGCGGTGAAATGTGCGATCATCCCGGCTTGCGTCGGCTTGTTGTAATAGGGCGTCACCACCAGTGCCGCCGATGCCCCCGCGCGTTCGGCGTGCTGGATCAGCTTGATCCCTTCGGCGGTGTTGTTCGACCCCGCCCCCGCGATCACCGGCACCCGACCTGCGGCAGCTTTGACCACGGTTTCGGTGACTTGCATATGTTCTTCGTGGCTGAGCGTCGGGCTTTCGCCGGTGGTCCCAACCGGAACCAACGCAGAACTGCCTTCGGCGATATGCCACTCCACCAAGTTTTTCAGCGTCTCCAGGTCCGGTTTGCCGTTCTTGAACGGCGTGACCAAGGCGGGCATGGAACCTTTGAACATGGGACGCGTCTCCTCTCTGGTGGACGACGATATGAGTCGTCCGTAGCTTTCCGCGCCTTCCTAACGCCAAGCGCAGGGCTTGCCAAGCGTGGCAGCAGTTTGCCTGCGCGCAGGGATGTGAGTTGCGGCTTCGGCGGTGCGGTGGCAAGTTATGCGGCATGAGCAAATCACCGACCTTTCGCGCGCCTTCTTTGATCCGCAGCTTGATCGTTGCGGCTGTCTTTGGTGTTGGCACAGCCGGCCATGCCGAGGATGCAACCGCTTTGCGCGGGGCTTTGGTGGCGGCAACGGCGAAAGACTGGACTGCTGCGCTTGCTTTGGTGCCAAGCGGTGTGGCGCATGACATCATCGAATGGCAGCGCCTGCGCGCGGGCGAAGGCTATCTTGGCGATTACGAATCCTTCTTGCAGCGTCACCCCGATTGGCCGGGCTTGGACTATTTGCACCAAAAGGGTGAGATGGCTGTCGCCCGGTCCACCACCCCGGCGCGCGTAATCGCCTATTTCGCCAGGGACAAACCGTCAACGCCTGAAGGTGCGATGGCTTTGGTGCAAGCACTGACACAGACAGGCAAAAAAACTGAGGCTGCCGAAGGGGCGCGGTCCGCTTGGGTGTCGATGCGTTTCGATGCGCCAGAAGAGGCGCTGTTTGCCAACCTTCCCGGCGCTACCGGCGCGAATGAGGCGCGGTTGGACGGCTTGCTATGGGCCGGGCGCAGTGGGGAGGCGGAGCGGATGTTGCCCCGCGTCTCGCCGGGTTGGCGTGCTTTGGCGGCAGCAAGGATCGCTCTGCGCGCCGGACGCAGCGATGTGGACGGGTTGATCGCAGCGGTGCCCGCCGCCTTGGCAGGCGATCCCGGTCTGGCCTATGAGCGGTTCTTGTGGCGCTCGCGCAAGGGCTTGCTGGATGGCGCGGCGGCGCTGATCCTTGAACGCTCGGTTTCCGCGCAGGCATTGGGACGGCCCGAGCTTTGGGCCGACCGCCGCCCGATTCTGGTACATGACCTGATGGATGCGGGCCGGATGCGAGAGGCGTACCGCATCGCTGCCGAACATCGGCTGACCGGGGGCAGCGATTACGCAGAACTGGAGTTTCTGGCCGGTTTCATTGCGTTGCGTGACTTGAAGGATGCCAAAACCGCGCTGACGCATTTCAAACATCTGGAGGCAGGTGTCAGCACCCCGATCAGTCTGAGCCGTGCGCATTACTGGCAAGCGCGCGCGCAGGAGGCACTGGGCAATCTCGACGCGGCACGGTTGTCACTGCGCGAAGGCGCGAAACATCAGACGGCCTATTACGGGCTGTTGTCGGCGGAACGGTTGGGTCTGACGCTTGACCCGGCACTGCTGTCGGACGCGCGCCCGCCCGATTGGCGCAAGGCGCGTTTTGCCGGGTCATCCGTGCTGGCGGCGGCGCGGCTTTTGCTGGAGGCGGGCGATGTGGCGCTGGCAAAGCGCTTCATGCTGCATCTGGCGGAAGGTTTGAACGCGGTGGAATTGGACCAACTCGCCGATCTGGCGTTGCAATTGGGGCAGCCGCATATCGCCGTGTTGATCGGCAAGCAGGCCGCCGCGCGGGGGATCATCCTTCCGCGCGCCTATTTCCCGGTTGTGGATATGGTGCCGGAGGGTTTGGCCGTAAGCCGCGCATTGGCGCTGTCGATCGCCAGGCGGGAAAGTGAGTTCAACGCCGAGGTGATCAGCCCCGCAGGCGCGCGCGGCTTGATGCAGGTGATGCCGGGGACGGCGAAACTGATGGCGGGCAAGCTGGGCCAGGACTATGCGCTGGGCCGTCTGACTGCCGATCCGGCCTATAATGTGGGACTGGGGGCAGCCTATCTGGCGCAATTGGTAGAGGAGTTTGGCCCCGCTGTGGCCCTGATTGCATCGGGCTATAACGCCGGGCCGGGGCGTCCGCGGCAATGGATCACCGCCTTTGGTGACCCGCGTTCGCCGGATGTGGATATTGTGGATTGGGTGGAGGAAATCCCCTATGCCGAAACCCGCACCTATGTGATGCGCGTGGTGGAATCGCTGGTGATCTACCGTGCGCGGTTGCGCGGGCGAGTCGGGCCGGTGAATGTGTCGGCGGAATTGACCGGGCGGTGATGGAGCCGCCGAGCGCCGGGGGGCCAGCCCCCCCAGCCTGCCCGCGGGGCAGGCGTTCTTCACTAAAACGCCCCACTGGGGCGTTTTTTAACGCTCATTACCCCCCGGGATATTTTCGCAGAGAAGACGGGCAAGGGGTTTCAGGTCTTGGCCGAGGCTTTCTGTACCTGACTGAGGGATTGGCCGGTTGTCAGCATGTCGGGGTCGAGTTTCAATTCGATTACTGCCAAGGTGTTCGCCGCTTGGGCCCGCGCGAAGGCGGCAGGGAAATCGGCCTGATCGCTGACCGTTTCGCCATGGCCGCCATAGGCGCGGGCGAGGGCTGCAAAATCGGGATTGGCAAGGTCTGTGCCGGAGGGGCGACCGGGGTAGTGGCGTTCCTGATGCATGCGGATGGTGCCGTAGCGGCCGTTGTTGGCGACGATCACAATGGGTTTTGCGCCGTGTTGAATGGCCGTTGACGCCTCATTGCAAGTCATCTGGAAGCAACCATCCCCTGCCATGCAGACCACGGTTTTATCCGGGTTTTGCAGGCTTGCGGCAATCGAGGCCGGAAAGCCATAGCCCATGGAGCCGGATGTGGGGGCAAGTTGTGTGCCATAGCTGCGGAAGCGATAGTAGCGGTGCAAGAAGGCCGCGTAATTGCCTGCGCCATTGGTCAGGATGCTGTCGTGCGGAAGGCTTTCGGCCAACCAGGCGACCACCTGTTCCAGCTTAACAGCGCCGGGGGTTTCGACCGGTTTTTGCCACGCCTCGTAATCGGTGCGGGCGGTATTTGCCCACTCCGCCCAATCGCCTTTGCCTTTGGTTTGGGCGAGTCGTGTCAGCATCTGGTCGGCGCGTACGGGAATGGCGAGTGTGGGGTGAAAGACGCGGCCCAATTCGCTTGGGTCGGGGTGGATGTGCAGGATGCGCGGGCCGGGTTTTGTGGGATCGAGCAACTCGTACCCGTTGGTTGTGGTGTCGCCAAGCCGTGCGCCCAGCACAAGCAACACGTCGGCCTGTGTCAGCATCCGACCGAGTTTGGGATTCATGCCAACGCCGAGGTCACCAACGAAATTCGGGTGATCGTTGCTCATCCGGTCCTGTCTGCGGAAGGAAACCGCGACCGGCAGGTTCCAGCTTTCAGCGAAGGTTTCGAGATCGGCGGCAGCTTGCGCCGACCAATTCGGCCCGCCTGCGATCACCAGAGGGCGCTTTGCCGCCGTCAGCGCGTCAGTCACGGCCTGCACCTGTTCGGTGCTGATGGCAAAGGGTTGTCCGTTGACCGCGGGCAGGTCCGTCACATCGGCCGTAGCCGACAGCATGTCCTCAGGCAGCGCCAGAACCACCGGACCAGGACGGCCTGAGGTCGCAAGGTGGAAAGCGTGGCTGATATATTCGGGCAAGCGCTCGATCTGGTCGACTTCAGTGGCCCATTTCGCAAGAGTGCCGAAGACGGCGCGGTAATCCACCTCCTGGAACGCCTCGCGGTCGCGGTGTTCGCGCGCGATCTGGCCGACGAAAACCACCATCGGCGTGCTGTCCTGCTTGGCGATATGGATCCCTGCACTGGCATTGGTGGCCCCCGGTCCGCGCGTCACGAACAATACGCCCGGCTTGCCGGTCATCTTGCCATGCGCTTCGGCCATCATCGCGGCACCGCCTTCCTGACGACAGACAATATTTTCGATACCACTGTCATGCAGCGCGTCGAGAGCTGCCAGAAAGCTCTCCCCCGGTACAGAAAACACGCGGGTAATCCCTTGCGCCGCCAGTTGATCCACCAAAATCTTGCCACCGTGCCGCATTACCGCCTCCTGAATCTGCTTTGGGACAAGGTGCGCCGGAGTGCTGGCAGGATCAAGAGGTTAAAGGCTGGCGCTGACGCGGAAACCTTCGGGGATGGTGTCGCGCCCTTCCAGCAGCAGATCGGTCATCGCTTCGGCGACCAGCGGGGCCATGCCGAAGCCGATCTTGAAGCCGCCATTGGCAATGAAGTGGCCGGGGCGGTCGGGCCATGGCCCCAACATCGGCGCACGGCTGCGGGCGCGGGGACGGATCCCGGCCCAACGCTCCACCACCGGCGCATGGGCAAGGCAGGGCAGGGCGGCGCGCGCCTGTTCCAGCAATAGGTCAAGCCGCGTGTCGGTGGTGGCCGGGTCCGCCCACTCGCGTTCCGAGGTGGAGCCGATGGCAACCGTGCCGTCACCATGCCCGATGATATGCAACCCGTCGGTGAAAATCTGCGGCAAGTCGCCGGCGTCATGGCGCAGGCTGATGGCCTGGCCCTTGACGCCGCCCCCAACCTGGCGAGGCCGGTCTTGTGACAACGCAAGCAGGCCCGCATAGCCGGTTGCCCAGACCTGCGGGCCACGCGCGTCGGCGGCGCAGGTCGTGATATCAACGCCCTTGGCGCGCAAGGCAGCGATCAGGGCTGCAAGCCCCGCGCGTGGATGCAGGCGGGCGGTCAGCGTGTCATGGATCAGCCAGCCGGTGTGGCTGGATGGCTCCCAATCCGCCCCGGTGGCGCGAACTACCTGCCAAGTGGCGCGACCCTGCCAAAGGGTTTTGGCGGTGGCAGCGCGCGCCTGCGCCTGCCGGAGTGACGCATCATCCGCGACGGGTTGCAACCGCCCCGTGCGCGCATAGAGCGGGTCTAGCCCACCTGCGGCCTGAACCGTTGCCCACCAGCGCTCTGCCATCAACAGGCTTTGCAGTTGAAACGCCTTCTTGGCGTTCCAGTTTTCCGGAACATGCGGTGCCAACGCGCCGACGATACCGCCGGATGCGCCTGCGCCGGGATGGGCAACCTCGATCACGCGAACAGTTGCCCCGCGTTTGGCTGCCGTCCAAGCGATAGAGAGGCCAAAGATGCCCGCGCCATGTACCGTGATATCCGGCGTTGCCATTCCGCGCCCCTTTGCCCATTGTCGCCCGACCCGAGCCATAGGCGATTTGAGAATGTCGGAACAGACCAGTCTTGAGAATGCAGCGATTGACTGGCGCGACGGGGTTCTGCCGGTCTCAACCCGCTTTGATGACCCCTATTTCAGTCTTGCCAACGGGTTGGAGGAGACGCGGCATGTGTTTCTGGCGGGCAATGATCTGCCTGCGCGGTTCCGCTCCGGTTTCCATATTGCGGAATTGGGCTTTGGCACCGGGCTGAACCTGTTGGCGACGCTGCTGGTGGCGGATGCACCGATCCGTTTCACGTCATTTGAGGCCTATCCGATGATGGCTTCGGATATCGCCCGCGCACTTTGCACTTTCCCGGAAGCGCGTGCGGTTGCAGACCCATTTCTGGATCAATGGGCGCGGGGTGCGCGGACGTTCCAGCTTGGACCGGTCGCGGTGGAAGTCGTGATCGGTGACGCGCGCGAAACCTTGCCGCGTTGGACGGGTGCGGCGGATGCGTGGTTCCTCGACGGGTTCTCACCTGCCAAGAACCCGGAGTTGTGGAATGAGGCAATGATGGCACAGGTTGGCCGCCACACTGCGCCCGGCGGCACATTTGCGACCTATACGGCGGCAGGTTACGTCCGACGCGGCTTGCAAGCCGCAGGATTTAGCGTAGAGCGGAGCAAAGGCCATGGCCACAAACGCCACATGACCACAGGAACGCTGCTGAAATGACTGCCCAGAACACCCGCCTCGGCATCTTGCTGATGATGGCGACCGTCTTTGTCTTTGCGGTGCAAGACGGGTTTTCGCGGTATCTGGGCGGTATCTACAGCGTCTACATGATCGTGATGATCCGCTATTGGGTCTTTGCGGCATTCGTGATCGTGCAGGCCCGGATGAAGGGCGGCAGTTTTCGGGAAGTGGTGCGCACGCGTCACCCCTGGTTACAATTTTTCCGCTCTGCCCTGCTGATCGCAGAGATTTGCCTCATGGTTTTGGCCTATACCCGTATCGGTTTGATCAACACCCACGCGATTTTCGCGGTTTGCCCATTGATGATTGCCGGGCTTGCCATGCCGATTCTGGGGGAGAAGGTGGGCTGGCGGCGATGGGCCGCGATCCTGATCGGCATGGTCGGCGTCGCGATCATCCTGCAACCCGATGGTGGTGTATTCTCGATCGACAGCTTGCTGCCGCTGATCAGTGCGCTGATGTTCGCGGTCTACAGCCTGTTGACGCGGCTTGCGACGCGGGATGAACCTGCATTCATTTCGTTCTTCTGGTCGGGGATCATCGGCTGCGTGATGA
>NZ_JAKDLJ010000066.1 GCF_030452865.1 Pseudorhodobacter sp. | reverse complement strand
ATCCGCGAACTGGTCTTTCAGCGTTGCCACCCCCAACGGAACCGAAATCCAGTCAACCACCCGCGCCTGGCCCTCACCCGAGGGCTTGAACCCCGCGTGAAGCCGCATGATGGCGCGCGGGCGGTCCGAGGGTTCCACCGCTTTCAAGTCAATCCAGACCAATTCGGTAGAGCCGCCACCGATATCCACGATCATCAGCTTTTCGGTCCTGTCGCTGACCAGCGGCGCACAGGAAATCACGGCCAGCCTCGCCTCCTCCTCGGGCGTGATGATCTCCAACTGCATCCCGGTTTCGCGCCGCACTTGTCGCAGAAACTCACGCGAATTCTTCGCCCTGCGCGACGCTTCGGTTGCGACCAGTCGCATCCGCTTGACCCGGTGCTTTTCCAGTTTCTTCTGACAGATTCGCAGCGCCTGTATCGTCCGCCCGATCGACGCACGCGAAAGCCGACCCGAGGCTTCCAGCCCCGCGCCGAGTTGGACAGTCTTTGAAAAACTGTCGACAACCTGAAACTGACTGCCACGCGGTCGCGCAATCAGCATCCGGCAACTGTTGGTTCCAAGATCGAGCGCCGCATAAAGCTGCGTCGACTCGGATAGACGGGAGTCAGACCGTTCGACCAAGGAATCGAGGGGTGAGACCGCCTCCAACTCCTCCGGGATCGCGCCCTCCTCCCGGGGACGCTCGGGCGTCATACTGCGCCCTCCATTCATGCTTGCGGCCATGCTACGCCGGGCTGACCCCTCACGCAAGCCCCGCCGCTTTGTTCATAAAGAAGATGAAGCGAATGATGCTGCCGCGCGGTCGCTGCGGCGGCACAGGGCTGATAAGACGGGCGCAGGAAACGGAGAGAGGTCGCTCCTCGTCGTTTCAATGTCGAAAAACGTCACCGGGACGGCAGGGCAACCGCTACAAGGGGCGATAACGGGCAGGAGGAATCGTCAATGCCAGAGGTGACTATTGTTTATTGGCGCGACATTCCCGCGCAGGTGATCGTTGGCAAGGGCCGCGCCGCCAGCAAGGTGCAATTGCCGGAGCGTTTCGAGCAGGCGATTGACCGTTGCGCGATGAAAATCGGTGCGAAAGACGCTGACCTCTATCTTGCGGAATGGCGCAAGGCGACACCCTACGCAGTCGAAGGCGACGCGGCGGAGGTTGCGGCGACAGAGGCAGCGCGGCTTGATGCCGAATACGACAAGACCCGCATCAAACAACTGATTGACAACGACGGCCGGGCCTGACGCCCTTCCGATCCAACACCTTACGGGAGAATGTCGTGGCCCTGTTCAACTTCAAACGCGAAACCGCCGCCCCTACCGCGTCACCGCTGGTTGAGGGGTTCATGCAGGATTACTCGGTCGAGGTGATGCCCCGCACCGCCGAAAAGGTCGAGAGTTTCCGCGACCTGCTGCCGCAGCACACCCGCGTCTATATCGCCCATATCGAAGGCACACCGATTGCGGAAATGGTCGCCACTGCAAAGCGTTTGCGCGCCGAAGGTTTTGACGCGATGCCGCATTTCCCGGCCCGCATCATCCCCGACCGGGCCACGCTGGCCGATTGGATTGCGCGTTATCAGGGCGAAGCGGATGTGAAACAGGCCTTGCTGCTCGGCGGAGGCGTCAGCACCCCGGCAGGTGACTATGACAACTCCATGCAGTTGATGGAAAGCGGCCTGTTCGACGGGTTCCAGCGTTTGCACATTGCGGGTCATCCCGAAGGCAACCGCGACATCGACCGCGACGGTGGCGACCGCGTGGTGATGGAAGCACTGAAATGGAAGCAGGCGTTTTCCGAACGCACCGATGCGAAAATGGCGCTGGCAACCCAGTTCTGCTTTGAGGCCGGTCCGGTGATCAAATGGGCGGACCGTCTGGCCGCCGAAGGCATCGACCTGCCGATCCATATCGGGGTCGCTGGCCCGGCAAAACTGCAAACGCTGATCAAATTCGCGATTGCCTGCGGCGTTGGCCCCTCGCTTCGCGTGTTGCAGAAACGCGCTATGGACGTGACAAAACTGCTGTTGCCCTATGAGCCGACCGAGTTTGTCGCCGAACTTGCTGCGCATAAGGCGCGTCACCCGGATTTCGGTATTCAATCGGCGCATTTCTTCCCGCTCGGCGGTATCAAATCCAATGCCAATTGGGCAATTGAACATGGCGGAAAATCCGCCGTCCCCGCCTCTCAATCTTAAGAAAGTAGTTCAACTATGACCCGTACAGTCATTGAATCCAAAACAAAAACGGTCATCATAGGTTTTGACGAACCTTTCTGTGTGATTGGCGAACGCATCAATCCGACGGGCCGCAAAAAGCTCGCGGCGGAGCTGGAGGCCGGGAATTTCGAAACGGTCCTGCGTGACGCGCTGGAACAGGTTGCCTGTGGGGCATCCGTGCTCGACGTGAATTCCGGCGCGGTTTTCACCAACAAGATGGCAACCGATCCGCGCTATGCCGACAACAACTTTGTCGAGCCGCCGTTGATGCATGAGTTGATCACCCGCATTCAGGCCATAACCGACGCGCCTCTGTGCATCGACAGCTCCGTCCCAGGCGCGTTGGAGGCCGGATTGAAGGCAGCTATTGGTCGCCCGCTGCTGAACTCCGTCACCGGAGAGGAGGACCGGATGGAACTGGTGTTGCCGCTGGTCAAGAAATACAATGTGCCGGTGGTCGCGATTTCCAATGATGACACCGGGATCTCCGAAGATCCGGATGTGCGCTTTGCTGTGGCAAAGAAGATCGTAGAACGCGCTGCCGATTTCGGTATTCCCGCACATGACATCGTGGTTGACCCGCTGGTGATGCCGGTCGGTGCGATGGGGTCGGCAGGCCAGCAGGTGTTTACGCTGGTACGGCGCTTGCGCGTTGAACTCGGGGTGAATACCACCTGCGGCGCGTCCAATATCTCCTTTGGCCTGCCGCATCGTCACGGTATCAACGGGGCGTTCTTGCCGATGGCAATTGGTGCGGGCATGACCTCCGCCATCATGAACCCGGTGCGGTTGCAGGAAATGGAAGCGATTCGCGCCGCGAATTTTCTGATGAACCACGATGCCAATGGCGGCGAATGGATTCGCTTTGCCAAAGTGATCGAAGCAGTGACCGAAGGTGCCACTTTCGCCGAGGCATCGGCCTCGGTGGGTGCTGCCGGCGGGCGTGGCGGCCGTCGCGGCGGCCGTCGCAGTTAAGACGAAATGCACCATGGGTCTGCGCAATCAGGCCCATGGTCCATGTGATATTGCAATGCCATCGCCCAAGTGCTGGACAAACCTGCGCCTGCGGGCCATCAAGCACGATGACCACATCCAACCACCCCCTACTTGCCGCTTCCTGGATGATCGGCTCCATCTTCGCTTTCACCGCAATGGCGGTGGCGGGGCGCGCCGTTTCGCCTGTCCATGACACGTTTGAGATCATGACATGGCGCTCGTTGATCGGCTTTGTGATCATCACGGCCTATGCACTGCTGTCAAAGCGCGGGCATGAGGTGCGGTTCAACCGCCTGCCCCGGCATCTGATGCGCAACAGCCTGCATTTCACCGGGCAGAACCTTTGGTTCTGGGCCTTGACTGCGATCCCATTCTCGCAGGTCTTCGCACTGGAATTCACCTCGCCGATCTGGCTGATCATGCTTGCGCCGATCTTTCTGGGTGAAAGGCTGACCCGCGCAAAACTGATCGCCGCAGCACTGGGATTTGCCGGAACGCTGATCGTCGCGCGCCCGGACTTCACCGCTTTTGATCCCGGCATTGCCGCCGCCGCACTCGCGGCGCTGTGTTTTGCTTCGACCAATATCGCGACCAAGGCGCTGACCTGGCACGAATCCATCATCTCCATCATGTTCTGGCTGACGGGGATGCAGCTTGTCATGGGGCTGACACTCGCGGGATGGGATGGTCAGATGACTCTGCCCACGGCGCAAACCCTGCCTTGGCTGCTGCTGATCGGGCTGGCCGGATTGACCGCGCATTTCTGCCTGACCACGGCGCTTTCGCTGGCCCCGGCGAGCGTGATCGTCCCGATGGATTTCCTGCGCCTGCCCGCCGCATTTGCGATTGGGTGGTTTCTATACAATGAGCCGCTGGACCCCGCGATCATCCTTGGCGCGGCTCTCATTCTTGCTGGCATCACCATCAATCTCCGCGCAGGTAAACCGCCCGGTTCAGGCAATGTTGCAACAGCATTGCAGAACAAGAACCATGACGCGGCGTAACAGATTGACCGGATGCGCTCGGCTGAATACTGCTCATAGTTGAACACGATACCGTGTATGTGTTGACACCTGTTCGGGGAGGAACGGCCATGAAGAAAATCGTGACAACATTGGGGGCCGTTGCGCTCTCGGCAACGGCAGCGCAGGCAGGCGGGATTGACCGCTCGGGTCAATCGGTTGCGGTTCTTTTTGAACAGGGAAACTATGTGGAGTTCTCGTTTGGCCGCGTAGCGCCGAGCGTTTCGGGCGTCGGCGCCGGTACGGCGGTCTCGCCGTTGACTCCTACTCCGGGGCAGGCGTCGGGCGATATGGCCGGCAATTACAATTCGATCGGCGGCGGTTTGAAGTATCAGATCAATGATCAGTTCTCCGCTGCGCTGATTGTCGATCAACCTTTCGGTGCGGACGTCAGCTATCCGGCCGCTACGACATATTTCGCGCGCGGTTCGACAGCAAAGATCCGCACCATGGCGATGACCGCCTTGTTGAAATACACCAGCGCGAATAATCTTTCCGTCTACGGCGGTCTGAAATACCAGACCATGTCCGCCGTCGCGTCCGTGCCCTTCGTGGCGGCTTATACCGGCAAGGCGGATCGTGATGGCGGCCTTGGGTATGTCGTCGGGGTCGCCTATGAAAAACCCGAAATCGCACTGCGAGTCGCCGTGACCTATTCTTCGTCAGTGAAGCACAACTTTACTCCGGTTGAGACCACCGCGTCGCCACTGGTTCCGGCATTCCTGTTCGGCTTGCCGACAACGGTGAAGACGCCGCAATCGGTGAACCTGGAATTCCAGTCGGGCGTCGCCAAGGATACATTGGTGTTCGGCTCGATCCGTTGGGTCGACTGGTCCAAATTCAAGATTGACCCGGCGGTTTACAACGCACTGACAAGCGGCAGCGCCCTCGTGTCCTATTCCAAGGACACTGTGACCTATAGTTTGGGTGTCGGACGCAAGCTGAATGAAAATTGGGCAGTTTCCGCCTCCCTCGGTTATGAAAAAGCTGGCGGAGGGTTTTCGGCCAATCTCGGCCCGACCGACGGCAAGAAAAGCCTGACGTTGGCCGCCGTTTACACCAAGGACAACATCAAGATCACCGGTGGCGTCTCATATGTGAAGATTGGCAACGCCAAGACCACGCTCAACACGCCTTCGGGGGTAGCTGCGGCGAATTTCTCTGGCAATAAGGCGGTCGGCGTCGGCATCAAGGTCGGCTACCGCTTCTGATCAACGGTCCTGCAATGACAAAGGCCCCGCAACCTTGCGGGGCTTTTGCGTATCAATGCCGCCGCCCGGCAGATCGAGCCACAACACCCCATCCCGAACGCCGCCGCGGATCAGATGGCCGGTCTGCGCGACTTCAGGGAAATCAGGGACCCAATCGCGATAGCGGTCGTTGGTCACAATTCGGGCGGTCACGCCACGCGCCGCTTTCAGGATATAGGGGTCCGCCGGCGCGCCTTTCGGCACCACCAACACGCGCGCCACCTCCAACCCCAGTTCCATGGCAAACGCATCGTCATGCATATAGCGCCCGGCAAGCAGATGGCCCGCATTCGCATCAAACACTACACAAATTGCAAAACCCAACGCTTCCAGCCGCAGCACGGCTTCCCGCACCGTCACCAGTTTTGGCACCCGATCCTGCCAATACATCACGTTGGAACCGTCGATGACGATCCAGTCACGTTTCGCCTTTGGCGTCACACTGGCGCGTTTGATCAGCGCGATTCCGACCAGAACAAGGCTGGCGACGGCGCAAAGTCCGGCCAGCAGCAGCAGGTCCGGCGTATTCCATGCCAGTCCCATTCCAAAAACAGACAAGATCAGCAGAACAACCGGCGCATTCATCGCGGCAGATTATCCCTGCCGCGTGCGCCTGCCAAGACTAACCGTGTTTCGCATTTTCAGTTTTCGCGTGAACTCCGCCCCTGCCCGCGCTATCAAGCGGCACGCACCGGTCCGGAGGCCAAGATGATCTACAATTCCGCGCGCGACTGGCAGGCTGACAGCGCCCGCAAAATCCTGCTGTTCGGCATGTCCGGTCTTGGGAAAACCTATCTGTCCAACATGCTGCGCGACGACGCGGGCTGGTTCCATTACTCCATCGACTATCGCATCGGCACCCGCTACATGGGGGAATATATCGCCGATAATTTCAAACGCGAAGCGATGAAAGTGCCGCTGCTGCGCGAACTCCTGCTGACGGATTCGGTCTATATCGCCTCCAACATCACCTTCGAAAACCTTGCGCCGCTGTCGACCTATCTCGGCAAACCCGGCAACCCGGAACTTGGCGGCGTCCCCTTCGCCGAATATTGTGCCCGTCAGGCCCAGCACCGCGAGGCTGAAACCGCCGCCTTGCTCGATACCGGGCGTTTCATCAAACGCGCGCAGGAGCTTTATGGCTACAGCAACTTTGTGTGCGACAGTGGCGGTTCCATCTGCGAGGTGGTCGATCCGAACGACCCGAATGATCCGATCATGTCGGCCCTGTCGCGCAACCTGCTGCTGGTCTGGATCAAGGGTTCTGACGCGCATCGGGATGCCCTGATCCGCCGCTTTGATCGTGCCCCAAAGCCGATGTATTACCAGCCTGAGTTTTTGAAACAGGTCTGGGGTGATTACCTGACAGAACAAGACGTGACCGAGGCGCAAGTGAACCCCGATGCCTTCCTGCGCTACGGCTATGCCCGGTTGCTGGACCATCGCCGCCCGCGTTATGCGGCAATGGCGAAATGGGGGGTAACGATCACAGCAGATGAGGTGGCAGCCGTCAAATCCCCCGATGATTTCAACACCTTGATCGCCACAGCCCTTGACCGCAAGCCTGCTGACTGACGCCCGAACCGGAGAGCCTGCAATGCCCATCACCCTGCCCGAAGACCTGCCCGCCTTTGACGTGTTGTCAAAGGAAGGCGTCATGGTCATTTCGCCCACCCGGGCCAGCCATCAGGATATCCGCCCGCTGCGCATCGCTTTGCTGAACCTGATGCCAAAAAAGATCCAGACCGAAAACCAGTTCGCAAGGCTGATCGGGGCGACGCCCTTGCAAATTGATCTGTCGCTGATCCGGATGTCGGAACATCAGGCCAAGAACACGGCAGCCGAACACATGGAGGCGTTTTACCGGCCTTTCCACGAGGTTCGTGACGAAAAATTCGACGGGCTCATCATCACCGGCGCCCCGATCGAGCATTTGCCCTTCGATCAGGTCACCTATTGGGATGAGTTGCGCGAGGTGATGGACTGGACGCAAAGCAATGTCCATTCCACCTTTGGCGTCTGTTGGGGCGGCATGGCGATGATCAACCATTTTCACGGCATCGACAAACACCTCCTGCCCGGCAAGCTGTTCGGGTGTTTCCGTCACAACAACCTTGCGCCGACCTCGCCTTTCCTGCGCGGCTTTTCGGATGAATGCGTTATCCCGGTTTCGCGCTGGACCGAGATGCAGCAGGCCGAGATTGACGCAGCAACCGGCCTGAAAACGCTGCTCGGCTCCGATAGTGCCGGGCCGTGTCTGGTGGAGGATGCCGGCCACCGCGCGCTCTATATCTTCAACCATTTCGAATATGACAGCGAGACGCTGAAACAGGAATATGACCGCGATATTGCCAATGGCACCCCGATCAACGTGCCGCGCAACTATTACCCCGATGACAATCCCGCGATGAAGCCAATCAATCGCTGGAGAAGTCACGCCCACCTTCTATATGGTAACTGGATCAACGAGATTTATCAGTCAACACCCTATGATATCACGCAAATTGGCCAGTAGCTTCCTTTTCGCCGCCGCAGTTGCAGGCAGCGCCTTCTTCGTCGACAAACGCGCCGATCAGCGCGAGGAAGCGGCAGAGGCGGCGTTTCCACCGATGGGTCAGTTTGTCGAGGTCGACGGCAAGCGCGTTCATGCGGTTGTCATGGGCCAGGGCCGCGATGTCGTACTGATCCACGGCGCGGGTGGCAGTACCCGCGATTTCACTTTCCATCTGGCCAGGCGTCTGGCGGAAATCTACCGCGTCACCGTGTTTGACCGCCCCGGCATGGGCTATTCCGACGATCTGGGCGAGGCCGGCAATGACCCGGCGGCGCAGGCGCGGCAATTGCAAGCGGCTGCGCATCAACTGCGCGTCACCCATCCGATCGTTTTGGGTCACAGCTATGGTGGTGCGGTCGCAATGGCCTGGGCACTCGACGATCCGGGTTATACCGATGGGTTGGTGATTGTGTCGGGGGCAACAATGCCCTTCCCCGGCGATCTGGCACTTTGGTACAAGGTGACGGGCAGCCCGCTGGGCGCGGCACTCGTCTCGCCTTTACTGACCGCTTTTGCCAGCAAGGCCCAAGCCGAAACCTCCATCGAGCAGATATTCGCACCCGAAGTCGCGCCGCAAGGCTACGCCGATTATATCGGTGTCGGCCTGACCCTGCGCCGCGCCAGTCTGCGCATCAACGGCGCGCAGGTGCTGAGCCTGAAACCGCATCTGATCGCGATGGCCCCGCGCTATCCCTCGCTGGAAATGCCGGTGGAAATCCTGCATGGCACCGCCGATACCACGGTTCCGCCTGATATCCATGCGGTTCCGCTGTCAAAAATCCTGCCCCATGCACATCTGACGCTGATCGAAGGCGCAGGCCACATGCCGCATCATACGCATGAGAATGCGGTGATGGATGCCATCGCACGCATCGCCCGACGCTGATTGCAAGCGCCATGACTTAGCGCCATACTGCCTTGAAATTCACCGAGGAAATGGCGGAACGATTCAACAGGGCGATGACGCATGACAGACCTTCCCTTTGACGGCGCGATCAGCAGGTTTCTGCATGAGGAAGCGCCCAAAAGCATCCGCAAAGCCATTGAAAAGGCGGATAAAGACACCGTGCTGTCGGAGAGCTACCCCTACCGCCGTGAAATGAAGCACAAGGCGTACAAGGGTGAAATGAAAGGCTTGCAGCGCCAGCTTGTGCGGATGCAAGCCGACCTGAAGGAAACCGGTAAGCGGTTGGTGGTGATCTATGAGGGCCGCGATGCCGCCGGCAAGGGCGGCACCATCGACGCCACTGATGAAAACCTGAACCCTCGCGTCGCCACCGTGGTCGCACTTGCCAAACCCTCCGACCGCGAAGCCACGCAATGGTATTTTCAACGCTATGTCGATTGGCTTCCTGCTGCGGGGGAAATCGTGCTGCTGGACCGTTCGTGGTACAATCGCGGCGTGGTGGAGCATGTTTTCGGCTTTTGTACGCCGGGGCAACGCGAACATTTCTTCGAACAACTTCCGAGTTTCGAAAACATGTTGGTCGATGAAGGGATTGTATTGGTCAAGCTCTGGCTCAATGTCGGGCGGGCCGAGCAATTGCGCCGCTTTCTGGCACGCGAAAGCGACCCATTGAAACAGTGGAAACTAAGCTGGATTGATGTCGAAGGACTGAAGAAATGGGATGAGTATTCAGCGGCGATCAAGGAAACCCTAGGCCGTAGCCATACGCCACACGCGCCCTGGACAGTGATCCGCTCCGACGACAAGAAGCGTGCGCGGATTGCAGCAATTCAGACCGTGTTGCACGCGATTGACTACTCCGGCAAGGACGAAAACCTCATCGGCACGCCCGACCCTGCCATTTGCGGCACCCCCGACCTCTGGGATGTCTAAGCAAGGCTATCACCACGGCAATCTCCGGCAGGCCCTGGTCGAAGCCGCGCTGGATCTTATCACCGAGAAAGGACCGCAAGGCTTCACGTTGTCTGAGGCCGCGAAAGCCGTGGGGGTGACACCTGCCGCCGTCTATCGTCATTTTGCCGGTCGCGATGATCTGATTGCCGAGGCCGCACGGCAAGGCTACGGGATATTCGGCGCATTGATGGAATACGCCTTCAATCAGGGCAAACCGACCGCCCTTGCTGCGTTTGAAGCGACGGGTCGCGCTTATCTCGCTTTCGCGCGCAAATATCCCGGCCACTATCAGGCGATGTTTGAAAGTGGCCTGTCCCTCAATGCTCATCCCGAATTGGCCGCTGCCGCCAACAAGGCGCGCGCAGTGCTGGAAATGGCCGCTGTGAAACTGTCGGAACAATTGCCCGCCGACAAACGCCCGCCGGCCTCGATGTTCTCGGCCCATATCTGGGCGCTCAGCCATGGCGTGGTGGAACTGTTCGCGCGCGGCTCCCCTGGTGCGAAAAGCCCCTATCCGCCCGAAGATCTGTTGGAGACCGGCATCGGCATCTATCTGCGCGGCCTGGGCCTGCTGCCACCCGACCGGTAGGGAATTGAAAGCCGCGCCCAATTTCATCTTGGTACAAATACCTGAATCCCACCGGCGCAGCCCGCGCAACGCCGGAAAATATCAGCGAAACAGCACCAACGCTCCCGGCGCCCAGGCCACCCGCGTCCGGTCGCCGATATCCAGCACGGGGCGGCCAAAAACGTTGCGCATCGAAATCCGGATCGGCGTTTCGGTGCCGTCGATCTTCACGTCGTAATAGGTCATGTCCCCGAAATAGACGACCTCCTCGATAGTCGCCATGCTTTCACGATCGCTGGCCGTTTGGCCATCGAACAACACGGTCAGCGTTTCCGGCCGGAAGCCGACAACCACCGCATCACCTGATGCCGCCGCTGCCGCCTGTTCGGCATCAAGAGTGATGCGGCCAAACCCATTCGCTTCCACCTCGATTTTGCCGCCTTGTTCTGATACGACCTTGGCAGGCAAAAAGTTCATCGTGCCGATGAAATCCGCAACCCGCTTTGAATTGGGCCGACGATACAACGTTTCCGGGTCGGCAAGCTGCGCAATCTCCCCCTCGAACATCACAGCGATGCGGTCCGACATCACCAGCGCTTCCTCTTGGTCATGCGTCACCAGAATGAACGTAATGCCAACCTGCCGCTGCAACCGGATCAGTTCCACCTGCATCTGTTCGCGCATCTTCTTGTCCAGTGCCGACAAGGGTGCATCCAGCAGCAGAACTTTCGGCTTCAGGATCAGTGCCCGTGCGAGCGCGACCCGCTGCCGCTGCCCCCCCGAAAGCGCATGGGCGGCACGGCTGCCAAAACCGCTCAACCCCACCATCTCCAACGCAGCGCCGACACGTTTGGCCAGATCATCCTTGGACAAACCGGCGCGGCGCAGACCAAAACCCACATTCTCCCCCACGCTCAGATGCGGAAAGATGGCATAGGATTGAAACACCATATTGGTCGGCCGCTTGTTGGCCGGAACCCCTGCCATATTGCGCCCGTCGATCATCACAGCACCCGAAGATATCCCCTCGAACCCGGCAATCGTGCGCAAAAGCGTGGTCTTGCCACACCCCGACGGGCCGAGCAGCGAGAAAAACTCACCCGCGCGAATTTCGGCGGTGATGCCGCGCAAGGCGTGGTAATCACCGTAATATTTCTGCACGTCCTGAAACGCGATCATTGTGGTACTCTCGTTCACAGGAAGCCTCCGGTATCTTTTCCACCCGATTTGGCGATGCCCCGGCGGCGGAAATATTCAGCAATGGTCAACAGGACGATGGACAGGCACACCAGTACCGTTCCCAGCGCCATGATAACGGGCACCGCCTGCGGGAAACGGAATTGCGAGAAGATATAGACCGGCAATGTCGGTTCCGTCCCCGCAAGGAAAAACGCGATGATGAACTCGTCCAGCGAAATCGTGAAGGAAATCAGCAAGCTGGAGATGATGCCCGGCATCACCAAAGGCAGGATGATCAGCCGAAAGGTGCTGGCCGCAGATTCGCCCAGATCGTAGGCCGCTTCCTCCAGACTCTGATCCAGCGATTGAAAGGCCGAGGACAGGATGGCGATGGTAAACGGCGTGCAGATCAGCACATGGCCCAGAATCACCGTGAATTTCGACAGGTTGATACCGAGGCCAAGCAGAACCACCAACAGCGACACCGCCACGATGATTTCGGGCAAGACCAACGGCAGCATGATCAACCCCATCAGCCCCGTTTTCATCGGAAACCGGTAGCGGGTCGAGGCGCGGGCGACGAACACACCAAAAATCGTCGACAGGATCGCCGAGGTGACCGCGATTTCAAGCGAGTTGGCAACCGCCCGCCCCAGCGTCGGCTGCACCAACATCGCTTCGAACCAACGGATTGAAAAGCCGGTCAGTGGAAAGGCGATGACCGTCGCGTCGTTGAACGCAAACATCGGCAGAATGATGATCGGCGCATAGAGAAACAGCAGATAGACCAGCGTATAGACCTTGAACCAACCACCTTTCATCCTTTTGGCCCCTTCAAGTAACGCCGCGTCAGGGCAAGGAAAATCAGGCTGACAATCGTAACGATCACCATGGCAGACACCGCAATCGCTGATCCCAGAGGGTAATTATCCAGTTTCAGATATTGCAACTGG
>NZ_JAKDLJ010000436.1 GCF_030452865.1 Pseudorhodobacter sp. | reverse complement strand
CGGCATGCCGTAATCGGTGAACATCAGAAAGGTCAGCGTCCGCCCGCGGATCTCATATTCCGGCACCAGATGGCGCACCAGCGTTTGAAAGAATGTCTCATCCGGAATCCATGTGGTGCGGAAAAACCGCATCACATCGCGGCGACTGTCACAAAACGCCAGCACCGCCTCGATCGTGCGCCGCCGCAGGCACCACCATTGGCTGCCAATCTGGATTTGCAGATCACCGGGCACCTTGCGCGCCAACCCCAGCCGCTTTTGCACATCCATCGAGGCATAGAACAACCATTTATGCGTGCGCTCATTGAACCAGTGGCGATAGATCAGTCGTTCGTCCTTGATGCCGGTCTTGATCCAGTCCGATTTGAAGAAATCAACGCTTTCGACATAATCGACCTCCTCCCGGTCGAGCAGATCATGGGCATATTCCGCCGATTTGATCGGCATACAATCGCCCGAAAGCATATAAAAATGCGTCGCGCGCGGAAAAGCATCGGCCGCCGCCCGCACCGCCAGCAATGTCGCCGCGACAAGGCTCCACCCGCCCCAGCCGCATTTCAACCGCTTGGCGGTAAAGGTCACCGAAGCGTTGTCGGAAAGTCGCGCCCTGAGCGCATCAAAATGGCTGTTGCTGGCGCGCGCATCGAAATGGATGGCAACATAATCGCCAGCGGCGGTCAGCCGCTCCGCCTGCGCGATAACCCCCTCTGGGTCCTTGTGGCACAATAGAATGTAGGCGATTTTTGCCATATACAGAAACCCTTAGCCCTCTTTTGGGTCATTGTTTCTATAAATAGCTTTATCGGTCATTGAAATGACAGAGTTTCTTTGTTCTTTGCTATGAATTAGTGTCAAACGCCCGATGATGCCGGGCGTTACGTTACGGAGGCAGAAGTTAATGGGTTTTCCCGGTACATGGATGACGCAAAGCGAAAGCGTCATCTACCGCGTCGTTCCGAAATGTGCCTGCTCCACCATCGGGCAGATCATGTTCTATTCCGATCACAAACGCTTCTTTGATGGCGACATCCACGATTCAACCTCCGGTCTGCACAAATGGGCGCAGGAAGGTAGTCAGGCGCTGATCGAACGCTCGGTGAAGGCGCAAAAGACCTATGCCTTCACCTGTGTCCGCAACCCATATACCCGCATCCTGTCGTCGTTCTTTGACAAGATCTGCGGCATCCAGCGCAACGGCAAACGCTATCGCGGCAATATGGTGCCGCTCTTGATCCAGAAATACGGGATTGAGGTCGGCGGCGATGATGGCAAGCAGGACTTCGACCAGATCAAAAGTTTCCGTCGTTTCCTGCTGTTTGCCCGCGACACCATCCGCTGGCGCAAACCGATGGAGCCTGACATCCACTGGTCGGCAATGTCGGGCCATGTCGCGACCTTCATCGCCAATGGCGGGCGCTACGACAAGGTGTTCTTCACCGAGAAATTCAACGAAGGCATGCAGGACGTTCTGAAACACATCAAAACGCCGCACAAGGTTGATCTGAAAACCATTCCGCGCTTCAACGAAAGCGAAGGCCACGGCCCGAAGCGTGCCCATCCGGTGGAGGATTATTTCGACGATCTGTCGATGCATCTGATCTGGGAAATCTACAAACGCGACTTCCAGCTTTTCAAGTATGATTTTGAAAACCCCGCCAACAAGATGCCAATGGGTGAGGTTGATCTCGACGAGGTTCATGCCAAACTGGGGGATTAGCAATGCGCCGCGTCTTTGGCTGGCTGCGGGGCCGGGTGGAACTTGGCCCCTTGCTGATTTTTCTCGCAGTCGCTTCCGGGTTCTGGGCCTTTTTCGCCCTGTTGGAGGAGGTGCGCGAGGGTGAAACCCTCGGCTTTGACGAACGCATCCTGCTGGCTTTGCGCGCGCCCGGCGACCTCTCGCAACCCGTTGGCCCCCCGGCCCTGCATGAACTCATGCGCGATTTCACCGCGCTTGGCGGTGTCGGCGTTCTCACCCTGCTGACGCTGGTGGTCGCGGGCTTTCTGTCGCTGCAACGCAACCGCGCCACTGCGGTCTTTCTGCTTGCGGCAGTTGGTACCGGTATCCTTGTCAGCACTCTGTTCAAGGAGTTTGTCGCCCGCCCCCGCCCCGATCTGGTGCCGCATGGCTCCATCGTCGGCAGCCCCAGCTTTCCCAGCGGCCATTCGCTGATGGCGACGCTGGTATACCTCACTCTTGCGATCACCATCGCCCGTACCCAATCGCAACTGCGGATCAAAACCTATGTTGTGCTGGTTGCTGTCGCCCTCTCGCTGGCAGTCGGTATCAGCCGCGTCTATCTCGGCGTCCACTGGCCCAGTGATGTCCTTGCTGGCTGGGCGCTTGGCGCAGCATGGGCGCTCGGCTGCTGGGGCATCGCAGAATGGCTCGAACGCCGCCGCCGAATGTTTTCAAAAAGCAAAACCGTTGACAGCTGAGCAAAAAAAACGCCGCGTCTTCTCTGCTCAAATATCCATCGTTCCAGATATCACAGCGCGCCACCTTCGCCAATCGCATCAAAGACCGGCCAAATATCCGTGGAAACGGCGCGCGGTGATGGCCCCGTTGGGGCTTGAACCGCGCGCCTCCCGTCAGACCACGCCAGCGTGAACAAAAAGCGCCTTCAAATCCGCCTCCGGCCGCGCGCCGATATGGCTTATGACCTCCGAGGCCGCGATATTGCCCATCCGCGCCGCCGCTTGCAGATCATACCCATTGGTCATACCCCACAAGAACGCCCCGGCAAACAAATCCCCGGCGCCGGTCGCATCGACAATCTGCGTCGGGACCGCAGGCAGATGCCAATGCTGACCATCCGTCAGAACATGCGCACATTCGCGCCATCGGTGCA
>NZ_JAKDLJ010000435.1 GCF_030452865.1 Pseudorhodobacter sp. | reverse complement strand
ACCCGAAAGGTTCACCCTAAACCCGATCCATCAAATGCCGGGACTGAACACATTGGCTTCGTGTTCCCGTTCTATAACCTGATGCCCGGCACAACCGCGCATGAAAATGTCGAACTGGTGACCGAGATTGCCGATGATCCGATGGACATGGATGAGGCATTGGCGATGGTCGGCTTGAAAGAGCGGGTCGATCATTTCCCCTCGCAGATGTCTGGCGGTGAACAGCAGCATGTCGCCATTGCCCGCGCCGTGGCCAAGAACCCCTAGGTGTGGTTTTGCGATGAACCGACCGGTGCACTTGACAGCAAAACCGGCAGGGCTGTGCTGAATATGCTGCGCGACCTCAATGAAAAACTGGGAGCGATGGCGCTGATCGTATCGTTGGCCTCGCACATCTTCACCCAAGCAGACTCCGACGCCACGATCTATGAACTTAAACGCGCAACGGGCGTCTTGCTGGTGGAGCCTGCGCGGGTCGTGCCCACGGTGCTGAAGAGCGGGCTTTACAGCTATCGCGGCGCGATTAAGGGGTTGACCGAGGTACCGCAGCCGCTGCAGCATCGCAAACATGCGCCGATGTTGGAAAATATGGTTCGCCGGTTGCCACACTCAGTATACCCTTGCCCGCGGCGCGCATCGTTGCAGCAGCTTCGGAAGTCTGCACAATTTCGGACATGGCGATGGCTGCGATGCGATTTGCACGCAGGAATGACCAACTTGGGGCTAAGGTGGTCATTTGGAACTCTTTTGGCGGTTTTGCTAAGGGAATGAATACGCCTAAAACACATTTGGAAAAATCATTGTTATTGTATTCGTCGATGATCTGACCGCATGATTGAACGGAACCGGACAATGGTGTCCTTTGGGACATTTGTCTGAATCCGCAAAAGCGTGAACGCGGCCGGAAAACACATAGATGAAAAACTCAAACATCAACACGCAGCGACGCTATTTGCCTTCCAACGCGGTACTACGCAGCTTTGAATGTGCTGCGCGCCATGAAAGCTTTACGCTTGCCGCACAGGAGCTGCACCTGACACAAAGCGCGGTCAGTCGGCAGGTTAAGGAACTGGAAGATATCATAGGAGCAGCCCTCTTTCGCAGGGTTGGGCGCCGGGTTGTTTTAACCCCCGCCGGGCGGAATTTTGTGGATGAGCTTTCGATCGACCTTGAGAACATCCGACAGACGGTGATGCGGGCAATATCGGCGGGCGGGACGGGAGCTGCCATACGAGTTGCCACTCTTCCTGCTTTTGCCAGCCGTTGGCTGATACCGCGTTTGTCTGGGTTTCTGACACTGCACCCTGAGATTGAGTTCAGCTTTGCCACAAGGCTGGAGCCGTTTGACATGGCGCGGGAACATTTTGATCTGGCGGTTCATTTCGGAAAAGCGGATTGGCCGGGCACCGATATGGAGCATTTGTGTTCGGAAACAATGATCGCAGTCGCGTCACCATCATTCAAGGCCAAGCATCACATCACCTCTATTGCCGGGCTGGTCGATGCACCCCTGTTGCAGTTGGAAACGCGGCCAGCGATGTGGCAAGAGTATTTTGATCGTGCCAACATCGAAACCAAGACGGCCCGCACCGGTAAGTCTTTCGATCAATTCACCCTGTTGATCGCGGGGGCAGTGGCATCGCTTGGCGCTGCATTGCTGCCAACTTACCTGATTGAGCAGGAGATTGCCGATGGCAGCCTTGTGACGCTGGACAAGGCAACTTTGACGACCGGCAACAATTACTACCTCGTCACGCCGGAAGACGCCGGAAATGCAGATGTGGCCCTGTTTACGGCGTGGATGCAACGATGCGTCGGTCAGAAATAACCAGTTCGTTCTTGTCATGGGTTCATTCGTATTTAGTGATTTTTTCTTGACCATGACTCGGGTATTTTGTCCGCCAATGGTGCCAGCACCAAGGTGCCCGATTTTCTGAAATTGATGGAGATGCGTTATGGACGTGGCAAAACTGACCGAAGAGACACTGAACCGGATCGGCGTTGACAAGGCGGCCTGGACCTCTGGGGGGCTTGTTGTAGAAAGCCCGGTGACCGGTGAAAAGATTGCAAATGTCCCCATGACCAGCATTGCCGAAGTCGGGGATGTAGTGGCCGGCGCGCGCGAGGCGTTCCTTGAATGGCGCAAGGTTCCGGCACCGCGCCGCGGTGAATTGATCCGCCTTTTGGGCGAAGAACTGCGCGCTTCCAAGGACGATCTGGGCAAGATGGTGTCGATCGAGGCCGGGAAATCGGTTTCCGAAGGCCTTGGCGAAGTGCAGGAGATGATCGACATCTGCGACTTCGCCGTGGGCCTTTCGCGTCAGTTGTATGGTCTGACCATTGCAACCGAGCGTCCGGGCCACCGGATGATGGAACAGTGGCACCCGCTTGGTGTTGTTGGCGTGATCTCGGCGTTCAACTTTCCGGTGGCGGTCTGGTCGTGGAACACGGCGCTGGCGCTGGTTTGCGGCAACTCGGTGATCTGGAAACCGTCTGAGAAATCGCCGCTAACCGCACTGGCGTCGATGGCAATCCTGCGCCGGGCGCTGGACCGGTTCGGAGATGCGCCAAAAGGGTTGGTGTCGGTGATCAACGGGCGCGGCGATGTCGGTGCGGCGCTGGTCGAAAACCGCGATGTTGCGCTGATTTCCGCAACCGGGTCGACCCGCATGGGCCGTATTGTCGGCCCGAAAGTTGCCGAACGGTTTGGTCGCACTATTCTTGAACTGGGCGGCAATAACGCGGGCATCGTGGCCCCCAGTGCCGATCTGGATATGACGCTGCGCGGCGTTGCCTTTGGCGCGATGGGAACCGCTGGTCAGCGCTGCACCACCTTGCGGCGTCTGTTCG
>NZ_JAKDLJ010000434.1 GCF_030452865.1 Pseudorhodobacter sp. | reverse complement strand
ATATTCAATCTCAACGGCGGAGGCGGGGGCAGCAGCGACAAGGGCGGCAAGGCTGGTGGCGGCGGCGAGCGCAAGGGCTTTCATCATGGACCTCTTTGTTGTCGGCCGCGTTCCGGGGCGGGCCAATGATCGGGGTGGCAACACATCTTTCGGCACAGCCCCGGCATCCCGTTTCCCGGACCGACCCTCTCTTCCAAGGCAAGTGTTGACGGCTTCCCTGCAAAATTCAATACTTTATTCCATCATTTTGAGTTAAGGGGGCCGGGTGCCGTTTCGACCGACGCAGATCACCGGAAACAACGCGGAAAAAACCAAGGCGCACAACCGGCGCGTGGTGCTTGGCTATTTGCGCGGTCGCGATGCCGGGCGGGCGGAGGTGGCGCGCGCAACCGGGCTTTCGACGCAAACCGTGTCCAACCTTGTGGCGGAACTTGCCCGCGAAGGCTTGGTCGCCCCGCAGGGTCGACGGGCGCAGGCGCGCGGGCAGCCCCCCGTTGTCTATGGTTTCAATCCGACCTCCGCTGCGATCCTCGGGTTTGAGGTGCGGCCTGATGCCTTGACTATGGTGCTGACCGATTTGGGCGGCAAGATTCTGACGACGGGCCATACATGGTTGACACAGACGGACCCGGCGCATGTGCTGGGGCAAATGGCGATGCTGGCAGGCCAAGCGGCAACGCTCGCACCGCGCATCCTCGGTGCCGGTCTGGTGATCCCCGGCCCGTTCGGCGCGACAGGGTTGAATGCGGCTTCGGCAACCGCCCTGCCCGATTGGGTGCCGTCCGAAATCCCGGCCTTGGCCGAATCCGCTCTGGCTCTGCCGGTTTGGCTTGACAAGGATGCAACCGCCGCCGCCCTTGCCGAAGGCATGTTCGGGGCGGCCAAAGGGGCGCAGACCTATGCGTTTCTCTACTTCGGCGCGGGCCTTGGCCTTGGCATCATAGATCAGGGCCAGCCGCTGCGCGGGGCCTTCGGCAATGCCGGGGAATTGGGCCATATCGTCAGCCACCCCAACGGGTTGCCCTGCGATTGCGGCAACAACGGCTGTCTGGAACAATATGTCAGCCGCCTGGCTGTCCAGCGCCATCTGATCGCGCGCGGGTTGTTGCCCGCTGACGGGCATGGCACCGATGCCGTGTTGACCGCGCTTCTGGCACGCGATGATGCCGCACTTTCGGCCTGGGTCGATACGGCGGCAGAGGCGTTGTCCCGTGCCATCGGCATGTTGGAAAACCTGTTTGATCCGCAATACACGATTCTGGGTGGCGCGTTGCCGGATGCGCTGCTGGACCTCCTGATCGCGCGGCTTGCGCTCCCCCCCGGATCGGTGGCGCATCAAACCGGGCGCGACCGCCCCCGTGTGTTGCGCGGCACCTCCGGCCGTCTGACCGCTGCCCTTGGGGCCGCAGCACTTGTGATCCACCACACCGTAACCCCGCGCATTGCCGCCTACAGGATTGAATGAGCCTGCCATGCCCCTGACCGATGCTGCCCGAATTTCTGCCCAAATGCGCCAACCCGCGGCCCTGATGCTGTGGCGCGCGCTGCAGCCCCTGCGCGGGCTGACCCGCTTCATGAATTCCGGCGCACATCCGGATGATGAAATCAGCAGCATGCTGGCGGCGCTGACCTATCGTGACGGGTTGTCGATTTCCTATGTCTGCGCCACCCGTGGCGAAGGTGGTCAGAACGAGATCGGGCGCGAGGCGGGTGCTGATCTTGGCACCCTGCGCACTGCGGAAATGCACCGCGCGGCGGATATTCTCGGCCTGTCGATGTACTGGCTGTCAGACAGCCCTGCCGACCCGATCAGTGATTTCGGCTTTTCCAAATCCGGTGCGGAAACCCTTGGAAAATGGGGCCACGCCCATACCCTGCGGCGGTTGGTGGAGGCGATTCGCGCCGACCGTCCCGATATCCTCTGCCCGACCTTCCTCGATGTACCGGGCCAGCACGGCCATCACCGCGCCATGACAGAAGTCGCACATGAAGCGATGGAAGCTGCCGCCGATCCCGGCTTTGGCGCGAAAGGTGCTGCGTGGCAGGTGGCGAAACTCTACCTGCCTGCATGGTCGGGGGCAGGCGATGCCTATGACGATGATCTGCCGCCGCCACGCGCCACGATCACCATTCCCGGCGCGGGCCGCGAACCGCTGTCCGGCTGGACCTGGGAGGAGATCGGCCAGCAGTCGCGCGCCTGTCATGCCACTCAAGGCATGGGCCGCTGGACCGGCGGCATGGAACCCAAGGGCTGGCCACTTCACCTGGCGCAAAGCCATGTCGGCTCGGATCAAGGCCTGATCACCGACAATCTGCCGCAAACCTATGCCGGGTTGCTCGCCGATCATCCTCGCGCCCAAACTCTGGACGGCGCGCTGCTGGCCTGCGGGGCCGCCTTTCCCGACACCGCGCAAATCCTGCACCACGGCTTTGACGCGCTCACCCATCTGCGGGCGCTGCGCGAAACCTGCCCGGAGGTCGCGCAGGCGCAAACCCTGCACCGCCTCGATCGAACCGAACACATCCTGTCACGCGTGATCTGGCTCGCCTCCGGCGCGCGGCTCGATGCATGGTTTGACTGCGCTCATGCCCGCCCCGGCGACACCATCGGCGCAACCCTTGAGCTGCGCCAGCCGGATCGTCTGTGCCACGTCACGGCCCAATGGCACCTGCCCAAAGGCTGGCAGAGCACACCTGACAGCATCACCATCGCGCCCGACGCAGAGCCCTTCAACCCTTATCCGATGGTTCACCACGCCCATGCCGCCGAAGGCAAAATCTCCGTCGCACTTTCACTGGAACATGACGGCATGACGGCAACCCGGTATCTCCCCTCAGAACACACGCTGCT
>NZ_JAKDLJ010000065.1 GCF_030452865.1 Pseudorhodobacter sp. | reverse complement strand
CCCGGAACCGGGCGGCGCGGTCAAGACCGGGGAATACACCTTGCCCGGCTTCCGGCACGACTGGGCCGCAATGAATATGTCGCAATTTGCTGGCTCCGCTTTCATGCGGGAGCACGGGGCCGAGCTTGCCAAATACGGCTTGGAGTTTGTGCCAACCGATCATCCCTTCGCCAGTTCTTTCGATAATGGCACATGGCTGGGCATCAGCAAAGACAGCGCCCAGAACCTTAACCGCATCCGGAGCTTTGCTGGTGAGGCGGACGCGCAAGCGTGGCAACGCTTAAGCGATGAATTCCCGGCCCGCGCCGATATGGTGTTCGCCATTCTGGGCAGCCCGATGTCAGCGCGCGGCCTTGCCAAGCTGGGCTGGAAAGGCTGGCGCGGTTTGGGAACAGGCGGCAGTGCGGATTTGATAAACTTCCTCCTCTCCTCGCCTCGCGCATGGCTTGACGGTGAGTTCGCATCAGACGGGCTTAAGGCAATGCTTGCCGCGTGGGGGATGCACCTGGATTTTGCCCCCGATGTGGCGGGCGGCGCGCTGTTTCCTTGGCTTGAAGGCATGGCCGGACAAGCGCATGGCATGGTGTTGGGAAAGAACGGGGCCAATACGGTGATCAAGGCAATGGTCGCAATGATCGAGGCGCGCGGTGGTTCGGTGATCTGCAATGCCCCGGTCGCGGCGATTGAAACCGCAGGCGGGGCCGCCACCAGCATCACATTGGCCGATGGGCGAAATATCCGCGCAGCGAAAGCGGTGATCGCCAATGTCACGCCTGCCGCATTGCTGAAACTGACCGGCGGCACCGACGATCTGCGCTATGAAGACGCGATGCGCAAATTCACCCACGCCCCCGGCACGATGATGATTCATCTGGCGATGGACGCCTTGCCCGACTGGTCAGCCGGCGCGGAGTTGCAGCAATTCGCCTATGTCAACCTTGCGCCCTCGATGGATATGATGGCCCGCACCTATGCGCAGGCGCAGGCCGGGTTGCTGCCGGATGAACCCGTGGTGATCGTCGGCCAACCCACGGCGATTGACCCTACGCGCGCGCCGGACGGCAAACACATCCTTTGGCTTCAGGTTCGCATGGCACCCGGAACGATCAAAGGCGATGCGAAAGGCGAAATCGCTGCGACGGAATGGAAAACCGCCGCCAAACCCTTTGCCAATCGCGCGCTGGACATTCTGGAGCGTCACGCCCCCGGCACCCGCGCCAAAATCCTTGGCCAACATATCGTGACACCGAATATGCTGGAGGCCGACAATCCCAATCTTGTCGGCGGTGATCAGGTTTGCGGCAGTCACCATCTGCACCAGCATTTCATGTTCCGTCCCGCGCGTGGCTATGCGGACGGCACCACCCCCATCCAGCGGCTTTACCATACCGGTGCCGCGGTTTGGCCGGGGGGTGGTGCCGGGGCCGGACCCGGCACATTGCTGGCCAAAAAACTTGCCGGAAAATAATGCAAACAGGGAGAATGCAATGAAATTATCCAGAAGAAGCCTGCTGAAAACCAGCGTCGCGGCAGCGGCTTTTGCCACTGTCGGCCTGCCCTCATTCGCGCAAGCGATTGACGAATTGGTCATCGCCTATAACGTCACCTTGCCCAGTTGGGACCCGACGGTCGGCCCCTCTGCGGTGAACCCGACGATTCAAGGATTTTATCAATCGGTCTTTGACCTTTATATCCCGCAAAACCCCGACCTGAGTTTTGGCAAAGGCATCATCACCGATTACGGCTGGAACGATGACCAAAGCCAGATCTGGATGGACGTGCGCGAAGGTGTGACGTGGCACAACGGCGACCCGTTGACCGCCGAGGATGTGGCCTGGTCGCTGACCCGTGCGGGCAACCCTGACACTGGCAACCCGATCCAGTTCATCTGGGGCAAAGTCGCCAATGTCAAAGCCGAAGGCAACCGCGTGACCGCCGACGTGGTTGAATATGAACCGACGTTCTTCAAGTGGATGTCGTTCCTGACCGGCTATGTCCTGCCAAAAAAATACTATGAGGAAGTCGGCGCCGAAGGGTTTGAAGCGGCTCCCATCGGTTCTGGTCCCTATATGGTCGAAAAGTTTGAGCGAAACGCCTTTGTGCGCCTGAAAGCCAATGAAAATTACTGGGGCGGCGCGCCGGAGTTCAAAACGGTGACGATCAAATTCGTGACCGATGCGGCGTCTCGTGTCGCCGAGATTGAAAGCGGAAACTCACATGTCACGCTTGAAGTGCCGTATGAGGAGTTTGACCGCCTGAAAGCCAAGGACGGGATTGACGGGGTGGCAACGCCGATCTCTGACATCGGAATGATTTTCATCAATGATATCGACGTGATGCTGGACCCGAATGTGCGCAAGGCAGCTGCCCATGCCATCGACAAGCAGTTGATTATTGATCGTCTTCTATCGGGTTACGGCGTGGCCATCGACACGCTGCAAACGCCGGATTATGTTGCCTACGACCCGTCGATCAAGGTTCCCTACGACCCCGAGCTTTCAAAAAAGCTGCTGGCGGATTCCGGCTATTCCACTGACAAACCCGTCAAATTCACGATCCAGACCACCAAGGGTTTCAAACCCAAGGATTATGAGATGATACAGGCCATTGTCGGGCTCTGGCGCAAGGTCGGGATTGAGGCCGAGATTGAGGTTTATGAAATCGCCAAGCACTATGAATTGCGCGCCGCCGATCAGCTTGCGCCAATGGCGTTCTACAACTGGGGCAATGCGGTCGGCGACCCGACCACCTCAACCGGGTTTGCGATGTTCGGGCCTTCGCCGCATTCGGTTTGGGACGGTAAGGAAACCTTTGATATGATCCTGCCGCTTTGGGGCGAAAAGGACGAAGCCAAGCGGATCGAGGGTTGGAAAAAGGTCGACGCTTGGATCGCGGAGGATGCCGAGGTGATCCCGCTGTTGCAATATGTGCAGCCAATCCTGTCGGTCAGTGGGGTCAAGGTCACGCCGCATCACTCCGGCGCGCTTTTGCCCTATCTGATGACACGTTCTTAATCGCAGCCACGACCGGCGGGCGGGCTTTGCACCCTGCCTGCCGGTCCAGTCCCGGAACATCATGGCCCTTTTACGTTCTTTCCTGATGCGGCTTATCAGCACCGCCATCACGCTGTTCGGCGTGGCGGTGATTGTTTTTGTGGTGATCCGTGTTGTCCCCGGCAACCCCATCGCAATGATGCTGCCCCCCGGTGCGACAGACGCGGATATCGCCAGATTGCAGGCGCAATACGGCTTTGACAAATCCATCTTCCAGCAATTCCTGATCTGGCTGGGGGATGTGGTGCAGGGCGATTTCGGCACATCAATTTCCTTGCGCCAACCCGTGTCCGAATTGGTGCTTAACCGTCTGCCCGCAACGTTGGAGTTGAGCATCATGGCGCTCACAATTGCCGTCCTGCTCGGCGGGGCCATGGCCTTGCTTGGCACCCGCTATCGCGGCACCAAAGCCGAAGGCGCTGTCGATATCGGCGCGGGCATGGCACTGTCGATTCCGGATTTTCTGTGGGGCTTGGTGCTTATTCTTCTTTTCGGGGTGCTTTGGCCGATCTTCAATATTTCTGGTCGGATTTCCCCTGCACTGAACATTGATTTCAGCACCAATTTCTATCTGTTTGAGGCAATTCTGCGCCTGCGGTTCGATGTGATCGGCGATCTGCTTGGCCATATGCTGATGCCCGCCCTCGCGCTGGCCATTCCGCTGGCTGCGATCATCGCGCAACTGCTCAAGCAAAGCCTGAAGGAAACCATGCATCTCGATTACGTCACGCTTGCCCGCACCAGAGGCTATTCCGAACACAGTGTCATTATCCATGAAGCATTGCCTAATGCGGTTTTGCCGACGCTGACGCTGGTGGGGGTACAGTTCACTTTTCTGATTGGCGGCACGGTGATTATTGAGCGGCTGTTTTCCTATGAAGGTCTCGGCAACATGGCCATCGACGCCGTGATCAACCGGGATTTGCCCTTGATCCAAGGCATCGTGATCCTGTTTGCTTTGCTGTTCACCTTGGTCAATCTGGTGGTCGACATGCTTTATGTCGTTTTGAACCCGCGGCTGCGCCATGCGTGATGCGCGCGGGAACAGGCGCCAGCCCATTGGCCTCAGGCTTTGGCTTTCCGGCGGCTGGCTGTTGATTTTGGCCTGTGCTGCGATTTTCGCGCCTCTCATTGCCCCACAAGACCCATTGGCGCAGGATTTGTTCTCGGGCCGCCTGCCGCCGTTTTGGGAAAGCGGCACTGAACCGGGGTTCTGGCTTGGCACGGATTCGCTGGGGCGTGATGTGTTGTCGCGGATGCTTTACGGCGCACGACTGGCCTTGATCGTGGCGCTGGTGGCCGGCACATTGACCTGCATCATTGGGGCCAGTCTGGGCCTGATTGCGGGTTACTATCGCGGCTGGCCCGATCGGATTATCAGCCGCTTTGTCGATATCTGGATGGCCTTTCCGCCGGTGCTGTTCGCCATTCTGCTGATTGCGGTCATCGGCACCGGCCTCACCTCTATCATTCTCGCCATTGTTATCATCGACTGGACCCGCTTTGCCCGCGTGATCCGAGCGGAGGCGATGGGGCAGGGCGCGATGGATTACGTCGCCTCCGCCCAAGTCGCGGGTCGCACACGGTTTGGCACGATGCTGACCGAGATTCTGCCAAACGTCCTGCCCACCATCGTCGCCCTTCTGACGTTGGAAATGGGGATTGCGGTGATTGTTGAGGCAATTCTGTCATTCGTAAACCTCTCGATCTCTACGGATGCGCCAACATGGGGTGGCATGATCTCGGAAGGGCGCACGTCTGTGCATCAGGCGTGGTGGGTGCTGGTGTTCCCTCTGATCACACTGTTTTTGACCGTGCTCAGCTTCAGCCAGTTGGGTGAGGGTTTGAAAGATCGCTTTGACCCGGTGCTGCGATGAGGCCGTTTTTGAGCATCCGCAATCTGTCTGTCGCGTTGAAAAACGGCGGGCTTATCCTGCGGAATGTCTCGCTGGATGTAGCGGTGGGAAAAGTGCATGGGTTGGTCGGCGAATCCGGGGCTGGCAAGTCGATGATCGGGAAATCCGTGTTGGGCACCTTGCCCCGCGCCTTGCAGATTACAGGCGGTGAGATTTGGCTGGACGGTGTCGACCTTCTGTCCATCCCACCCGCGCAGCGCCGCAAGCGCATCGGGGCCACGGCAGCACTGATTCCGCAAGACCCGCTGACCGCCCTCAACCCCACCCGCCGGATCGGGCCGCAAATCACACGGCGGCTGGTGGATATACTGGGTTGGACCAAGGCCGATGCACAGGCCCGCGCGCTGGAACTGCTGGAGGAGGTGCAAATTGCCGACCCGGCCCGTGTGATGCGGAACTATCCACACGAGTTGTCGGGCGGGATGCGGCAACGCATTCTGATCGCCTCGGCCTTTGCCGCCAAGCCAAAACTGATCATCGCGGATGAGCCGACGACAGCGCTGGATGTCACGGTGCAAAAGCAAATCCTGCGTTTGATTGCTGACATGCAGGCGCGGCACGGCTCTGCCCTGCTGTTCGTCACGCATGATCTTGGTGTGGTGTCAAAGGTCTGCGATGCGCTTTCCGTTCTTTATGCGGGCAAAGTGGTGGAGGATGCACAGATGCGGCGGTTTTTCTGCCGACCCGTGCATCCATACTCTCGCGCATTGTTGGCCGCGACGCCGACTTATACCAATCCGACAGGCAGCCTGATGCCGGTTCCGCAATCGGTGATTGATGCTGTGGAACGGGAAGTTGTCCAGCATGACCGGCGGTGGCGCGCATGATGTATCGTATCGAAAATCTGCATCTGTCACTGCCCGACATGACCCGCAAGCCGCTTTTGGGGGCCGCACCGCGCATTGAAATTTTGAAGAGCTTGACGTTTGACGTGCCGAAGGGTGCCGTGTTGGGCATTGTAGGGGGGTCCGGGTCTGGCAAGTCAACGCTGGGCCGCGTCATGTTGCGGCTGCTGGAGCCGACGGCGGGCAGCATTGTCTTTGATGGCACCGACATCACCCATACGGATGAGGTCCAGTTGCGCCCGATGCGGCGACGCTTTCAGATGATCTTTCAAGATCCGATGTCATCGCTGAACCCGCGCCGCCGTGTTGACGGGATCATCGGTGGGCCGCTGCGGCTGCACGGATTGGACGGGCTGCGAAGTCGCGTCGACGAGGCGCTGGACATGGTTGGCCTGCCGCGTGGCTTTGCCCACCGCTATCCGCATGAATTGTCTGGCGGGCAGCGCCAGCGTGTCGGCATCGCGCGGGCAATTGCGTTACGCCCTGATTTCATTCTCGCGGATGAGATTGTGTCGGGCCTTGATGTCTCATCGCAGGCGCAGGTGCTGAACCTGCTGGAAGATCTTGTCCGGGAACTCGGTCTGACGCTGGCCTTCATCAGCCATGACCTATCCGTCATCCGGCGTTTGTGCAGCCGCATCATCGTTCTGCATCAGGGCTTGATTGTGGAGGATGCCGAAACTGCGGAACTTTTCACATCCCCCAAAGCCGCCTATACGCGCGAGTTGCTACAGGCGATCCCGCTGCCAGATCCGGACCAACCGTGGGACTGAACATTCTTAAATGGTCGAAGAAGTGCGACGTATGCCTGCCGTTCCGCAGCTTCGCCGTTGATCAGCTTGTCGACCGCACTGAACGTCATGAACAACGCGACCAGCGCAGCCGGAGCCATGAACGCGATCAGGACCGAAAGCGCGACCACCATGCTGATTGCCATTCCATGGTCTGAGGGGAAAACGCGCGGCGGAAATATACCTCTGGTTCATTCCGTTCTTTCCTCATGGCGAGGCAGAGGCGAAGGCTCTGACGCCGCTGCTTGGCCAGCTTAAATTCTCCTATGTGCTAACCAGCCCGATGCCGCACGCCCGACGCACATATGAACTGGCCGCGCAGAGCCGAGATACCGACACCGAGCCTGATCTCGCCGAAGGGGACTATGGCGCTTAGGAACGGAAACGGTCACGCGACATTCACCGAACGCAGCCAGACTGGAAACCGTTCAAGAGCGGCTGCCCGAATGGCGAAATCCCGGAGCAGTATGCGAACCGAACCAGCCGTCTGACTGCGCGGCTTTCCACGTTGCAGGGCAATGTGGCGCTGTCTTCGCATGGGCATTTCGGGCCTAATCTCGCGGTGCGATGGGTCGGCCTACCCACGGTCGCAGGGCGGCATTTAACACGGGACACTGCGTCACCCAATATCCTCAGCCACAATCCCACGCACTCAGAGGTGCGGGCAGTGTCACTGTGGAATGCGATACCGAAGCTGCTTTACCTAGAATGAAGAACACAGTCGCCGATGCAGCAGCAAAGCTTAAACCCAAATGATTGGATAGGTTGGTGGCAACTCGGGGCCGATTTTCCAGACTGATATTCGACCGAATATGCGGCCAGATACTGCCTTCATTGGTCCGAATTGATGCGGGAGATGCGTTAGAAGCCTGGCCACAAATCGGGCGATATTCTTCGGTAGTGCGGGCGCTTTGTAGGTCAGTCCGGAATATGTTGTTTAAGATTTCGGCGTGGCCTAGTGTGAAAGTCAACGGCCTCTGCCAAGGCTGAATGTTCCAAGAAACTATGAAGTTCAAAGGGGAAAATCATGTTTACAAAAATTTTGGTTGCGGTTGATGGCTCTGACCAATCAAGAAACGCTGTCCGTTATGCGAGTGATCTTGCGAAAAAGTATGACGCGGCCTTGCACTTGGTACACGCACCACAAATTGAAGTTGAAACTCTGACTTTGGGTAGTGGGATGCTGGATGTACTGCCGACGCGCGATTTACTCGCGAAGCAAGGGAAAACGGTTTTGGATCAGGCTGGTGCTTGGGCCGAGGAAGGTGGACGCAAAGCGGATTCAACCGAAATCCTGTTGGGCGACGCCACGCAAGCGATCCTAAAATATGCTGCTGAAAACGGCATTGATCTGATCGTCTCCGGAAGCCGGGGTCTGGGGGCCCTGCGCGGTCTGCTGCAAGGAAGCGTTTCGCAAAAACTAACGTCACATGCGACTTGTCCCGTTCTTACCGTTAGATAATATTGTAGGAACCAAGGCGGACCAAAGCGATGAGCGTTACAGGCGCAATACATGTGAATGTCGTCTCAATGGTCTGACGCAAGGTTGAATTGGAGCCGCTAGACGCCGCGGCAATGCATGGCAGGGGGCGGTTCCGATCTGGTCTTGATGTAGTCGAAGCGCCCCTTTTCGGGCAGCCATCCCAAGGAGAACTGTTTTGGTATATCTCGGAACATAAAAATCCCCTTCGGACCTGTTGCCCGACGAAAGCTTGAGGCATGATGCGAAAGTCAAAATGCTGGAACAATGGCGTGACGACAAGAAAGCGCTCATGCGCAGTCCGGAACAAGGCATGGAGGGAGACGATCGTTCAGAACTTCTAAAGAAGATCAAGACGGCGCTGCACTCGCTTCAAGAAAAGCCGCATAAACTATGACGCCGCAATTTGGTCTTGGCGGGGAAAAGCTCCGCTAACCGCGCGTCTTCGCGGCGATGAAACAGGTTGAATGCGCGGCAGTTAGGATAATGAACTCTACGTCTTCTCTGGGTTCGGGTCCGTGCGCGGATCAAGGGCCATTGCGATGGGTGTTATATCGGGCAGAGGCACGTATTTCTCCCGCTGCTCAGTATGTACGCCGAGTCGGCGCGAGGCGTGGATACGAACGAATATGGCGTAGGAGCTGACCTCAGACAATTCTGGCAGTGAGACCCTGAGCAACGGATAGGCGTGTTGGATATGACTGAAAATGAACCACCGGAAATTGCTGCTATGGCAGCGGATATCTCAGACTTCTTCCAGTCCGCCCATCCTTTCGACCTTGCCGTTTGGCTGAACCAGTTACCTGTTGCACAGGCATCTGGCCATCTTGCAGACATACCTCTGCCCCGGCGCGCAAAAGTTTTTGCCCATCTCGCGCGGGATCGGCAGGTTGATTTGGCGCAAGCACTGACTCCAAATGATTTCGCCGAGATGGTTGCGCAGATGGACGCGGACGACCGCGCGGATCTTTTCAATCTGCTCCCTCGGGCAGCACAGCACCAACTGATCCACGATCTGAAACAAGAAGATTGCGAGAATATCCGCAGCCTTTCTGCGTATCCAGAGGGCAGCGCCGGCGCGATAATGACAACGGATTACGCGGTACTCGAAGCCGGGATGACCGCAGCACAGGCCATTGACGCTCTACGTTGCATGGGGCCCGGCAGAGAGACGATCTATCGGTCCTATGTTCTTGATGGTGACCGCCGCCTGATAGGGTCGGTCCGGTTGCATGAACTGATATTGGCGGATGAAGCTACACCCATCAGCAACTTCATGGACAAGGCGCTGAAAACGGTCACGCCGACAACGGACCGTGAAGACGTAGCCAAGATGATTGCACAATATGACCTTTTTGCTGTTCCAGTAATTGAGGCAGATGGGCGGGTTGTGGGTATCGTTACGCATGATGACGCGACAGATGCGATGCAAGCGGAAATGACAGAGGATTTCCAGAAGATTTCAACGGTTTTACCGTTCACACAAAGCCTGCGGCAGGCCGGAATCAGGGTGCTGTATTCCAAGCGGATCGTTTGGCTGGCCCTTTTGATTTTCGGCAATCTCTTTTCAGGCGCAGGTATTGCCTATTTTGAAGATATGATCCTGGCCTATGTCTCTTTGGTGTTCTTTCTGCCGTTGCTGATCGACAGCAGCGGCAATGCCGGGTCACAATCGGCAACGCTGATGGTGCGGGCGCTGGCAACCGGAGATGTGGAACTGAAGGATTGGCGTGACCTGATCTTGCGCGAACTTATTGTTGCGGCGGCGCTTGGTGCGACCATGGCGCTCGTGGTCTTTCCTGTAGGTGCGTTGCGTGGTGGGCCAGAGATTGCATTGACGGTTGGGCTGACGATGTTTGTGGTTGTGATTATTGGCAGTCTTGTCGGCATGTCGCTGCCGTTTCTTCTTAGCCGCCTGCGGCTTGATCCGGCAACGGCAAGCGGGCCATTGGTTACGACGATTTCGGATGGTATGGGCGTTTTGATCTATTTCTCCATCGCGTCAGTTGTTTTGGGGCTGTGAGAGTGGCCTTGCGAAAATTAGGCTTTTCTCCTCAAAAAAAAGCCCCGGTAAAACCAGGGCTGGATAATTTTGTGACGCAACGCTGGGTCTTAGGCGGCCATTGACCGCAGTATCCATGCTGCCTTTTCATGAAAGCCAGCGCGTTCCGTCGCAAGATCTGCTGTCACCGGGTCTTTTGCGTCTTCCGCCAGGTCTACGAGCGTGTGCAAACTACGCACCAGCTTTTCGTGATCAGACAAAAGATCCTCGAGCATGGCATCCGCAGTGGGCGCTTCGCCCAAGGTTTTGCTCTGGCTCGCCAAGTTGACAGATGCCATTTCGCCCAAGGCCCTGATGCGCTCCGCGATCACGTCTGCGGCGGCGAACATGTTGGTGTATTGCTCTTCCGTCACACTATGAACCGCAAAGAACTGCGGGCCTGTCACGTTCCAGTGGTAGGTGTGGCTTTTTATGATGAGGGAATACGTTTCATTTAGCACATCCGCCAAAGCATCCACCACAGGCATGGCATTATGAATGCCGGGGTTTGCGGTCTCATTTCTCGAGATCTGTTTCAAAGTTGTTGTCATGGTGTCTCCCATTCTGAAAAGTATGTCGGCCGCCGTGCCGTTACTTGGTGTTGATAGGGGGTGCGCGTGCGGATGTATTCGCAGCCGGGCAGTTCAGCGTTTCTGAGCAGCGACTATGCGTCAGGTCTACATCCGCGATATCGTTTCGACCATCGACCATGCCGCACCCATGACCGCGGCGGCAAGCATCGCGGACTGTGCGATGTTTGCCTGTGTTGCCTCTGGATCATTGAACGGAAAAACAGCCACACGGGCCTCGGCTTCCCCACTGCCAATTCCAGTGCGGCGATTTGATTGATCCACCGGGTCAAACAGTTCATCGAAGTCGGCATTGCAAATCATCATTGGAACGGCTCCTTGTGATCAGTTCATCGTGTTCAATGTTTGAGGGCAGCATTACGGTCCCGCAGTGGTCAGACACTGGCTTGGGTCACGCCGCTTCCAGATATGCACCTTTCTTAACGTCTTCGACGCGCATGGCCTTTGCGGCTGGTGACATAGCCAACGCGTGTGTGGCGAGCGAAGCGGCTAGGTCGGGAATGTCACTTCGCTGGATCCCGATGTCTGCAAGTGTTCTATCATCCAGGCCCTTTAGCACTGCGTTCGTTCTGTTGCGTTGCCACTCCCTGGTGGCCGCGAGAAGCCAGCGGTGAAAACGACCCACATCGTCGTTTGATGGCTCTTGCTGAATCGAGGTGGCGTTCGGTTGGTTTATCAGATGAATGGACATGCGTTTCTCCAGTTCGAAGATATCGGGCGACAAAGCAGTCGTGGCCGTGCATGCTCGCACGTCATGCACGATCCGCACTGGCCCTTCGGCCTAAATCGGTTTGATGGTGAGAGATCAGAAAAACCCCAGAGCAAAGACAAGCGTAGCCGCTATGTCCGCCTGGGGTTACTGGCGGTTCAGTCGTTTTCCCGACACGACCGGGAACCTCTTATGAAAGCTGAACTTCATCATGCTTGATATATGGGTATCGTCCCGCGGATTTTCAAGGGTGGACGGCAGCCGGGGCGCTATGTAACGGCATGATGTCCCATGCACCGACACAGGGCGGACTGTTCCGATATTACAGGTCAAATATCTGAGGAATATCATCGAGCAGCCCTCTAATTATCAAGCGCATCACCAATCTCACGCAAGGCTTTTGGGCCTTCAAATCTGCATCCGTAACTATCGCTGAGTCTATCAGTTGCTATAACTGTCGGTTCTGTCCTTACAATTGGCGCGATGATTGTCACCGCCCTAAAAGAAGGCAATGATGCGCAAACAGAACGGCCCACGCGAATAACAGGAAACCACGGCATGACTTCCGACTCGCCTCCGCTTACCGTGTTGGTCAACGCTGCCTTACTGGTCGTTCTGGCGGGCTTTTTGCTGGTCGTCGGCAAACCCGTCCTGCTGCCAATTCTGGCTTCGGTGATTGCTGTCTACGTCCTTGTCAATGCGTCGGAGGCGCTTGGACGTTTGCCGGTAATCCGACGGTTTCCGAAATCGCTGCGGCGGATTCTCGTGTTGCTGATATTTGCGGCGGCGGTTCTAGCCCTTACCGGCGTTGTGGTGAACACAATCACCCAGATATTGCGCGAAGCCCCGACATATCAAGTGAACATTGAACGCTTGGTGGCACAGGCCGCCGACACGCTCGGCGTAAACGAGCGCCCTGACTGGCAGACGATCCGCGATGCCACATTCGGTCGGCTTTCCGTGCAAAAGATCATCAACACCGCGTTGCTGAACGTCACCAGCATCGGTGCGTCGCTTTTTCTGGTGATTGTCTACTCCGCCTTCCTTCTGGCCGAACGTGGTGGTTTCGCCGCCAAGCTGTCCGTCGCAATGAAAGACCCGGAAAATGCCGCGCGGACTGAGATGATAATCCGCGATATCAACGGCCGGATTGGCGATTATCTTGCGGCCAAGACGCTGGTGAACATCATATTGAGCGTGATCTCTTT
>NZ_JAKDLJ010000433.1 GCF_030452865.1 Pseudorhodobacter sp. | reverse complement strand
AGGGGGTGAATTGCCCTCAAGGGCAAGAGGGGGCAGAATACCCCCTTCCCCCGGCACCCCGGAGCCTACCGTGATCGCACCTCGCTCCACCACCCTTGCCCTTACGCTTCCCGCCACCGTCCCCTTCGTCGGCCCCGAAACGCAGGAGCGCGCGATGGGCCGGGTTTTCAAGGCGCGTCTTGGCGCGAATGAAAGCATGTTCGGCCCCTCGCCCACGGCGATTGCCGCGATGCAAGCCGCCGCGCATGAGGTCTGGATGTATGGCGACCCTGAAAACCATGACCTGCGCCAGGCCATCGCGGCGCATCACGCGGTTTCGCCCGAAAACATCATCATCGGCGAAGGTATCGACGGGCTGCTTGGCTATCTCGTGCGCTTGTTGATCAATCCCGACGATCCGGTCGTGACTTCGGACGGCGCCTACCCCACCTTCAATTTCCATGTTACGGGCTTTGGCGGCCAGTTGCACAAAACCCCCTATCGCGGTGATTTCGAAGATCCGGAGGCGCTGTTGGCTCGTGCGCGCGATGTCGGTGCCAAGCTGATCTATTTCGCCAATCCCGACAACCCGATGGGCAGCCATTGGCCCGCTGCAACCGTGGAGCGCATGATCGAGAGCCTGCCCGAAGGCTGTCTGCTGGTTCTGGATGAGGCTTATATCGACCTTGCCCCAGAAGGCACCGCGCCTGAAATTGCCGCCGATGATCCGCGCGTTATCCGCTTTCGTACCTTTTCCAAAGGTTATGGCATGGCCGGGCTGCGCGTCGGCTACGGTATCGCTGCACCGGGGCTTGTTGCGGCGTTCAACAAGGTGCGCAACCATTTCGGCATGGGGCGCATCGCACAAGCGGGGGCGTTGGCCGCTTTGGCGGATCAGCCATGGCTGGCGCAGATCAAGGCGCAGGTGGCCGCTGCGCGCGACAACTTCGGCTTGATCGGACGCGACAATGGGCTGACGCCGCTGCCCTCCGCCACCAATTTCCTTTGTCTCGACTGCGGCAAGGACGGCGATTTTGCGCGGGCGGTGCTGCGTGAACTCGGCCGGATCGGCGTTTTTGTCCGGATGCCGGGGATCGCGCCCCTGGACCGCTGCATCCGCGTCAGCCTTGGCAACCAAGCGGCGACGGCTGAATTTGCCCATGCCCTGCCGAAAGCCCTTCGCGCGGCGAGAGGGTGATCAGTCGGGCTTTGTGCCGGAAGCAACGCTGCGCCGTGGCAATTCCGTCATTGGCTCCACCTCATCGGGTTCGGGATCGGCAAAAAGCTCTGCCGGAATGACCGACAGTTTCGGTTCCTGCCGATGCGGCGCTTTCGCCTCCACACTCGGCACGATCACCTCGGCCACAGCCGCGGGCGCGGGTGGCAGGATATCCAGTTCCTCGATGAGCACCTCACGCCGGAACACGAGCATGTTCTGAAAGCTGGATTTGGAGCCGGTCAAGCCAACTCTTTCCTCACAGGGCAAGGTATCGGCTCGGATGTATTCCCAGCCATTGCCACCCATCCGGTTCATCACCTGCGTCAACGCCACGGCAAAACGCTCCGCCGTGGTTTTCGCCCCGCGCGCCTTTTCGCCTTTCTTGGGGGCCGGAACCACCTGATATTCGAAACGCTGCATTGTGCCGCTGACCTCCACTTCCCTGTTACCGCGACCCTACCCGATTGCCCGGACAAGGAAAAGGGGGGCGATGACCACGGCGACGCGCCACAATTCAGCCGCGTCAAGTCTATGATTTAGCTCAATAAACCGCTGATACCCCTTGTGGCGCGAGTGAGGCAAGTACCGTCACCGCAGCCCCGTGTATGCTTCGCTCATAAAGGTCGATCGCATCCTGGTTCAGCATGCGGATACACCCCGACGACACCGCATGGCCCAATTCCTTCGCGCTGGCATCGCCGTGAATACGGTAGAGCGTGTCCTGACCGTTCTGAAACAGGTAAAGCGCACGCGCGCCCAGCGGATTGCCCGGTCCAGGGTCCATGCCGCCATTCGCCACCGAATAGGGCGCAAGCTCCGGCCGCCTCTTGATCATGTCGTCTGGCACTTTCCAGCGCGGCCATTCACGGGTGAATTGCAATCGCGCGGTGCCGTCCCAGGAAAACCCTTGCGCGCCCACACTGACTCCGTAGCGCATTGCGCGCTCCGGACTTTCCACGAAATGCAAAAGCCGGGCATCGGGGTCGATCACGATGCTGCCGCGCGGCCGGTCTGGCCAAGGGTTCTGCACCTCCTGCCGCCAGAGTTCGGGCGCAAGGCTGCCTTCCTCGATGGCTGCAATCGGGAAGGGTTCATCGTGGATTGCACTGTAGAATTCCGGCAACGGCGGGTAGATCGGCGGGGCGGGAACGGGTTGTTCTGGCGGTTGCGGCGCGCGGATACAAGCGGATAGCCCTGCGACCGCGCCAAGCGCGATAAAGCGTCGTTTCGTCAGCATCTGGATGTCCTCAAAGTCTGATAAGGGGCGGCGCAATCACGCGCCGGGCGGCTTATCAGACCATGCGGGGCGGGTCGCGGGATGGCATCGGCGCGCGGCCGTGCCCCAAAATCGTCTGCGCTCCCAAAGGTTTATCCCTGCCTGACGCTACGATCATCTTCACTTGGGCGACAGGCAGGACAAGATCCGGCCCGCAGGGGGAGCCGGGAAGCACCGCGATGCGGCAGGACTTCGGCAATGGCATCAGGCGCTCGGCCGCCTTTGTCGTAATCTGCGCCGCAGCGCGGTGTCCGATAGCGGCCACAGCCTCAGGCCCCGCCGCGGAAACCGGCCCGGCAAGATAGGCACCCCACGGCAGCATGAGGAGCGTCAGCAACACAATAAGAAAAGAGCGTATCCTGCACATGAGGGCTTCATCGGCCGAACCGGAC
>NZ_JAKDLJ010000432.1 GCF_030452865.1 Pseudorhodobacter sp. | reverse complement strand
AGCGCGCCAACCCCCCGGCCCAGAAGGTACAGCACCGCGACCACCACCGCTTGCGCCAAAATCGTTGATCCCTGCGCCCGGATTGCCGCCGCAATGCCCCCAGTGTTCCACGCAATACGCCATCCGCGCCAACGCCCCAAGGCAAAGCTGAGCGCAAAGATCACGGCCAGCGGCACGATCACCCAAGGCGAGCGGGCGGCATAGCCAAAACCAAGAACCGAACCCAGCAAAACCACGCCAAGGAAAATGCGGGTAACTTTCATCATCCTGACTCTTTCCTTCGCGGTTTCCTTGATTTCAGATGCCTTCGTAAATCGTGGCAATCCGCGCCACCGCCGCTTCGGCGGGCATTTCTTCGCTGACCCCGGTGCGACGGCTGGTCAGTTCCACGACGCCGTTTTTCAACCCACGCGGGCCAACCGTGATCCGCCACGGCAGGCCGATCAGGTCCATCGTCGCGAATTTCGCCCCGGCGCGTTCGTCGCGGTCGTCATAAAGCGGGTCCAGCCCGATCAGTTTCAGCGCCTTGTAAATGCCTTCGCAAGCGCCGTCGGTTTCCGCGTCGCCTTGCTTGAGGTTGACAATCCCGCAATGGAACGGCGTCACCCCTTCCGGCCAGATGATGCCCTTGTCATCATGGCTCGCCTCGATGATCGCGCCAAGCAGCCGCGACACACCAATTCCATGCGACCCCATATGCACCGGAACCCGGCTGCCATCGGGGGTGACGACGGTGGCCCCCATCGCATCGGAATATTTGGTGCCGAAATAGAAAATCTGGCCGACTTCGATGCCGCGCGCCGAACGACGCCGCGCCTCCGGGATTTTGTCAAACAAGGCCGGATCATGGGTTTCATCGGTTCGGGCGTAAAGCGAGGTGAATTCCTGCATCACCGCCTCGCATTGCGCCTTGTCGTCATAGTCGATCTCGCGCTGGCCGAGTTTGATGTCGGTCACTGCCGCGTCATAGAACACCTCCGACTCGCCAGTTTCGGCCAGTACCAGAAACTCATGGGTATCATCGCCACCGATGGGGCCGGAATCCGCCCGCATCGGGATCGCTTGCAAACCCATGCGTTCATAGGTGCGCAGATAGCTGACCAGATGGCGGTTGTAGGCGTGAAGCGCGTCTTCCTTGGTCAGATCGAAGTTATAGCCGTCCTTCATCAGGAACTCGCGGCCCCGCATCACGCCGAAACGTGGCCGCATTTCATCGCGGAACTTCCATTGGATATGATACAGCGTCAGCGGCAGGTCTTTGTAGCTGGTGACATGGGCGCGGAAAATATCGGTGATCATTTCCTCATTGGTCGGACCATAGAGCATCTCGCGGTCCTGCCGATCCTTGATCCGCAGCATTTCCTGACCGTAATCATCATAACGCCCGGATTCGCGCCACAGGTCGGCCGGTTGCAGCGTCGGCATCAAAAGCGGAATGTGCCCCGCGCGCGCCTGTTCCTCATGCACGATCTGTTCGATGCGTTTGAGCACCTTGAAGCCGAGCGGCAACCAGGAATATATCCCCGCCGCCTGCTGCTTGATCATGCCCGCACGCAGCATATAGCGGTGGCTGACAATCTGCGCCTCAGCAGGGTTTTCTTTCAAAACGGGAAGGAAGTAGCGCGAGAGCCGCATGGGGGCACCTTTTGGGACAAGGGGAGTTGCCGGTGGTGTAGGGAAAACCGCGCCATCTAGCAAGGGCAGCAGGTTTCTGGTGCGGATTTTTCGGCGAGAACACGGGGGACGAAACCGCAACCGCGAAAATCCCGGCCTTGTAATAGACCGGAGGCGAAGGCATGTTGCTGGATCAGCGTCATCGAGGGTCATATGTCATTGCCGATAAGATATCAGCTCACCTATTGGGGTATTGCCTTTGTCGTCTTTCTGCTGACGCTCTGGCTGCTTGGGCAGGTGCTGGCACCCTTCATCGTTGGCGGTGCGATTGCCTATTTCCTTGACCCGCTGGCGGATCGACTGGAACGCTGGGGATTGAGCCGGGTGCTGGCGACCACCGTGATCTCGCTTACCGGGCTCCTGCTCGCGGTGACGCTGGTGCTTGCGGTTATACCCTCCTTGATGGCGCAGCTTTCGGCACTGGTCGAATCGATGCCGACGATCTTTCATCAGTTGCAAGCTTTTTTGACGGAGCGGTTTCCCGACCTGCTGAATGAGGACAGCGTTGTCCGCCGCAGCATTCTGGCGCTGGGGGACAATCTGCGGCAATGGGGCACGCAAGCCGCAAAAACCCTGTTTACCAGCGCGTTGTCTGTCATCGGCGCGGTGATGTTTCTGGTGGTGGTGCCGGTGGTGGCCTTCTATCTGCTGCTGGATTGGGACCGGATGATCGGCCGCATCGACAGCCTGCTGCCGCGTGACCACGCCCCGGTGATCCGCGATCTGGCCAAGCGCATCGACAAGGTGCTGGCGGCTTTCGTGCGTGGACAGCTTAGCGTGTGCGTGGTGCTCGGCATGTTTTATGCGGTGGCGCTGATGCTGGCGGGGTTGGATTTCGGCATGATCGTCGGCGCGATTGCGGGCGCGATCACCTTCATCCCCTATATCGGTGCTTTGGTCGGTGGCGCGCTGGCAATCGGGCTGGCCTTGTTCCAGTTCTGGGGCGACTGGGCGCATATCGGCCTGATCGCGGGCATTTTTGCCGTGGGGCAGTTCCTCGAAGGCAATGTCATCACCCCGCGCCTTGTCGGCAATTCGGTGGGCTTGCATCCGGTCTGGTTGCTGTTCGCGCTGTCAGTCTTTGGCTCCGCCTTCGGGTTTGTCGGCATGCTGGTCGCGGTGCCTGTCGCGGCGGCTTTGGGCGTTTTGGCCCGCTTTGGCATTGAAAATTATCAATGCAGCCAGCTTTACC
>NZ_JAKDLJ010000431.1 GCF_030452865.1 Pseudorhodobacter sp. | reverse complement strand
CTTGCCCAAACTGACGACGAAGAATATGAAACCCAAACCCGCAAACTCTCGTTATCAATGAGGGAGCCTCGGGGGGCAGGTCACCTCAAGAAGAAGGGTCTGTGGTCGCCCGATGCCGGGGCGCTGTTCTTTCCTTTGGATATCCCAGTGGCGGCCGGAGTGCAGGTGGCGCAGGCACTTGTCGCTCAGCTGCCACCACCGGTTGCTGTTGAATTTCTCCTGCGTGGCGGGCGTAGTTTGCATTTTGAAAGCATGATCGACCCCGCTGCGCTGTCGGTGCTGATCCGCATGGTGGACGCCACATGATCGGTCCCGGGAGCGGTGTGCGTATGTATCTGACCTGTGGTGTGACGGATATGCGCAAGGAGATCGCGGGGTTGCGTGTTAAGACGGCTTTAGGCAAATGTCAGGGTGCTGCGGCGCGTGGCGCAGAAGTGGCTGAAAGCCTCGCCCGCGCTGGCTTCGATCCGCGCGCCCAGAAAGACGCCGCCGAAAAGGCCCGCGCCAAAGCCCGGGCCGAATTGATCGCGGCCAGCAGCGATGCGCGCTGGGCGTCCCTCCGTGAGTTGAATGCAGCGGCGGACAGCCTTGTGACAACCGCTATCCTCTGGGCCAGCCCCGTCACCGTCCTGTCGCGTTGCGGCCTTGGGTCGCCCGAGCGCAGCGCCTACATTGCCCAGTTGACCGGAGCCCGGCATGTCGAATTGACCCAGATGGCAACGCTTGCCACCGCGACCGGCGACAAGGTCCTGGGCGCGGCCCTCGTGTCGATCATCGACCGGATGCCCGCAAAGGCCCGCCAGTTCAGCGCCGGTTCCTTGGCTGTCCATCTTGTCGGTGACGAAGTGCGCCGGGTGCAGGCCGCAATCGCCGCCATCCGCAACGCCGCCCAGGGCTCCATCGTCCGCAACCGCGCGCTTGAGTCCGGCAAGGCACAGACCCTTGACCGCCTGAAACTCGCCCTCAACAAGAAGGAGACAAACTAAAATGGCATTATTCCTCGTGACCCGGCCCAACGGCGCATCGCACCTCAAAAACCCGGTTGGCCTGCATGGCGCGCTGGTGGACGCGGCCAATGGCCCGGCGGCAATCACCGCCGCCAACGCCCTTGCAGCGGCTGGCGTTCCGAAAATGGACGCCCCCCTTCGCCGGATACGTCGCCACGCAGGTTGCTGCCACGGCACAGGGCGGGTTCATTCCGGCGCTGGTGCAGGGCGATGTTCTGGGCGCGACGTATTGCCGAAATTGCGACACTCGTAGGTCCGCCGGAGATGCAGGGCGCCATCGGCGCTACAAAGGCGCAGTTGCGATCCTTGCGTGACGATGGCGTTCTGGTCCCGCGTATTGCAAAAAGCAAAATCAAATCACTTTGGCGTATCGCAGACGGACTGGATCTGTTGCGCGAATTGGACGCATTGGCCGTCAGCTTCAGCGAAGGGATGGATGGCTGGGAAGACATCCAAAGCGCCAGTAAGCGGAAACGCCTCAGGGTGGGCGATATCATAGGAGCCGTTCGGCAGGCCGAGTTAACACTGGGTCGCATAACCGGGACGACTGGCTATCGTTTTCTGGCAGTCAAGAAGTCAGAGATCAACGAAATGGCGCAACACCTTGCGCAAAGTCGTTTCCATAACAGAGATGCGAGCAATGATATCCCGGCCTCAGCGTTCGCCCGCAGCATAGGCATGAGGAGCGAAGGCTGGTTTCAATCTCTGTTCGAGGCTGGGCATGTCAGCGCGGCATGGATGCAGCATCCGGTAACGAACGTTCGCATCCTCTACGTTTCCGATGAAGATATTGCCGCATTCAATCGGCGGTTTTTGACGCTGCCACAGATGCAGTTGGAATTCGGCCTGCACCAACACACTTGTGCAGCGAGGCTCCGAGCCGCCGGAGTTGCACCATTTTCACCAAATGGGCAGGATTTCGGATCGCTTTTCGAGCGGACGAAGGTTGAAACGGTCGTGCGCATCACGCGGACCTGACACAACAGCCACATTCCCGGACGGACTCAGTCTGCCGACAGACTTAGAATCGGCAAAAAGCGTCCACTGCAGGCCCGTGACCCTCAAAAACCAACTTTTGTCGAAAAGTCGGTCTTTGAGTGTCGAACCATAACAGTTACAGAGAATTGGCGATCCCGGGACGACTCGAACGCCCAACATCCTGATTAGAAGTCAGGTGCTCTATCCAGTTGAGCTACGGGACCGTGATTCCTCTGATAGCGGTTCGGAAAACGGTTCGAAACATGCTCCCACTTTCCTAACCAGTTGTCTTTACGTCTTTATTCCGGCCCAGAGCGGGGACTTAGAAGGCGGCTACTCTAACCAGATGAGCTACGGGGCCATTCGCTCATCGTTTAAACGCAATCGACGCCTTGGGCAAGGCTGTCATGGCACTTAAACCCTTCCCGCATTCGTTCCAAGTCAAGTTTCTGGCCACATAGAATTGGTCAATCTGTGTGGCCTCCTTGATGGCCTCCAGTTTGGGCACGTAGCGTGGGGCTATAGCTTCTTGCTTGGGTAAACCCGAAGCCTCCGCGACGTTGACCCACGGCGCTTGAGCGCCTTGTTATACTCCGGCCAGTTCAGGGTTTTGTAGATCGGTATGTTCGGTTTGCTCATCCACCCAAGCTATCACCCTGGATTCACAAGATGAATCCCAGACAGGATTTGTGCAACAAAGCCCTGTGCCGGGTTGAAATCAGTGATGACCGCATGTGCCTCGTCGCCCAGATCGTCAAAGAGCGCCAACGCATCAACACCCGCCTCGCCGATCACCGTGCTGCCGCCTTCAAAGCCGATGATGTCGTTGCCGCTTCCGCCATCAATCAGATTGATGTTCGGGCCGACATCATGTGGACTATT
>NZ_JAKDLJ010000430.1 GCF_030452865.1 Pseudorhodobacter sp. | reverse complement strand
CCTGATCCTTCAACGCCTGAACCAACATTTCCGCGACGGTCATCGCTCGTGACATCTTCTATCCATCCTCTGTGGCCGATTTCTCGGCTCCTTCGCAACAAAAAACCCCCGAGGGTCAATCGGGGGCGCATGGGGTTTGGAAAGGGGTTTCCGCTACCGGCCCATGCGCCTTTTCAGAATGACAACGCCGAGATCGTCCATGTGCCTGACCCTCCAGTGCCGGGCGACCTTATGGCGGGGTCGCGGGGAGGTCAACACCGAAAAATTGAAATAAAGTATCGTTGGAGTGAATATATTTGATTGAAAATTATGATTGATCGGGGCGTTTGCGTAATAAGCGTGAAAATCGCTACGACTCGGGGCTGGCCGTTCCAGCAGCGCCAAAACTATTCCGCCCCGTAGCAAACCGCATTGAATTTATTGCCATCAGGGTCACGCAGATAAGCCGCAAAGAAATCTGGTCCATATTGCGGGCGCAGGCCGGGCGCGCCTGCGTCCGTGCCGCCATTTTCCACCGCCGCCTGATAAACCGCCCGCACCTGCGCGCGCGTCGCTGCCAGCAATGAAAACATGGTGCCATTGCCCGGCACCGCGGCGCAGCCGTCAAACGGAGTCGTTACCCAGAGATGCGGGCCGGGATCGCCTGCGCCCCAGGTTGCGTTGCCGCCCGCAAGATCAAGATCACATCGCTCATGTCCCAAGGGTGCCAGCACCGCATCATAGAACCTAACGGCGCGAGGCAGGTCATTGGTGCCGACGGCAACATAGCTGAACATCTTGGGGTTCCGTTTCTGCGAGGTCTCAGAATTTTCGTCGAAAATTCGCTGTTGGCGCCAGTTTCAGTTGAGATAAGCAAAACTTTCGGGCTTGGCGTGATCCCAGTATTTCGCAAAGGCAGGGTGGCCTACCTCATTCCCCATCAGCTCTCCCTGCTCAAGCCAAAGATATTGGCTTGCCGCAGATCGTACCTCGCGGCTGTTCACGCGGATCATCAGGTGATGCGGCGTCAGGTCACGCGGGTGCTGCAACCCGCTGGATTCGACGGCTTCCTTCAAGGTGTGCATGGTGTTGGCGTGAAAATTGGCAACGCGGATGTATTTGTCATTCACCACCAAGGCGCGATAGCGGCCGGGGTCTTGCGTTGTCACCCCGGTCGGGCATTTGCCGGTATGGCAGGCCTGCGCCTGAATGCAGCCGATGGCAAACATGAAGCCGCGCGCTATATTGCAGCTATCAGCCCCAAGCGCGAACATGCGGCAAATGTCAAAGGCAGAGATCAGTTTGCCGGACACGATCAGCTTGGTCTGATCGCGGATACCAAGTCCCACCAGCGTATTATGCACCAGCATCAAGCCTTCGCGCAGCGGTGCGCCGAAATGGTCGGCAAACTCCGCCGGGGCTGCACCTGTGCCACCTTCGGCCCCGTCCACGGTGATGAAATCCGGAGCCAAGCCGGTTTGGGCAAAGGCTTTTGCCAAAGCGAACCATTCCCACGGGTGACCAACGCAGAGCTTGATTCCGACAGGTTTGCCACCAGACAGATCGCGGAGCTGTTGCAGGAATTCGCAGAGTTCAATCGGGGTGGAAAACGCCGAATGCGACGACGGGCTGATACAATCTTCTCCGACTTGCACACCGCGCGCCTCGGCAATCGCTTCGGTCACTTTCGCACCGGGCAAGATGCCGCCATGACCGGGCTTTGCGCCTTGGCTCAGCTTCACCTCGATCATCTTGACCTGATCGCCCTGCGCATTTTCGGCAAAACGGTCCGCCGAGAAGCTGCCATCCGGGTTGCGGCAACCGAAATAGCCCGACGCAATCTGCCAGACCAGATCGCCGCCCCCCTTGCGATGGTAGCGCGAGATGCTGCCTTCGCCGGTGGTATGGGCAAAGCCACCCTTCGCCGCGCCCTTGTTCAACGCCTCGATCGCCGTCGGCGAAAGCGCACCGTAGGACATGCCGGAGATATTGAGCACCGACGATCTGTATGGCTTGCGACAATGCGGCCCGCCGATGGTAACGCGGAAATCCTGACTTGGCAGGTGCGACGGCTTCATCGAGTGGTTGATCCATTCATGGCCGACTTTTTCCACGTCCAGCAGGGTGCCAAATGGGCGCATCCCGTCAATCCCCTTGGCACGGCGATAGACCAGCGCGCGCTGTTCGCGTGAAAACGGCGTCGGGTCATGGTCGCTTTCGACGAAATACTGCCGGATCTCCGGGCGAAACATCTCCAGCAGGAACCGCATCCGGGCGGAGATCGGGAAGTTTCGTCGGACCGAGCTGTGCAATTGCATAAGGTCATAAAGCCCGAGCGCCGACAGGACCAAGGCGATGGCGGTCATAAAACCACCCCAGACCGGGTGGAAATACGCGACCACGAGCGAAACCGGAACCATCAGAAAAGCCAGTGCAAGGACCAGATAGCGCTTTGGAAACATAATTCCTCCTTTTTGCCCTCATCAAAGTCGCAACCTGGCCCAAAGCACCTAATTCCGTCTTAACGCTAAAGCGGTGCGGCCTTTGTGACCAGAAAATTCGTCTGATGCGATGCGGACCGCACAGCCTGCACAGCGTTTTCAATCCGGTGTATTCGCCACTTGTCGCGGCTTTCCTCTGTGCAGGCGCTTTCCGTGGTCTATGGTGGTTCGATGAGGCGCCGGGTTTTTCTTGACACGACTCAGGTGCGGGCGCATTAAATGAACGGATGTTCAATTCAAGCGGGGGGATGCCGGAATGTTCATGGGCTCGATGCGGTTCGATCTGGGTGACGATATCGCGGCGCTGCAAGAAATGGTGCATCGCTGGGCGCAAGAGCGGGTAAAGCCGATGGCATCAAGAATTGATGCTGCAAATACTTTTCCGCCGG
>NZ_JAKDLJ010000429.1 GCF_030452865.1 Pseudorhodobacter sp. | reverse complement strand
AGCCCAAACATCGCCATCGGCGGCAGCGACAGCGCCAAGGGATGCGCCACGCCGATTGGCACCAACCAGAAGCTCCACAGAATCGGGGCGAGCATGAATTGCGACAGCGTGCAGAGGAACAAGACCTGAAAGCCGAAGAATTTTCGCGGGCCGAGTTGCCGCCAGAGCAAATGCGGGTCGCGCATGTGTACCGCCCAGGTCATCATGTAGCCTTTTAGCCAGCGCGAGCGTTGCCGCACCCACGGCAGCGCGCGGCAATTTGCTTCCTCGCCGGTGACGGTATCCAAAATTTCGGCGCGGTAGCCGTAGCGGGCAAGGCGCATGCCCAGATCGGCGTCTTCGGTCACGTTATGCGCATCCCAGCCGCCCAGTTCCTCCAGCGCTGCGCGGCGGAAAAACAGCGTGGTGCCCCCCAGCGGGATTGCAAGCCCAAGGCTTTGCAGGCCCGGCAGGATAATGCGGAACCACGAGGCATATTCGATCGTGAAACAGCGCGAGAGCCAATTGGTTCGCGGATTGTAGAAATCCAGCACACCTTGCAGACAGGCGACATCCGGTCCGCGTTGATAGAACCGTTCAACCACCTTGCGGATTTGCGCAGGCTCCGGCGCGTCTTCGGCGTCGTATACGCCGATGATTGAGCCACGGCAAAGATCCAGCCCGAAATTCAAGGCGCGGGGTTTGGTTTTCAATGGGCCGTGCGGAACCACCACCACCCGCATCCATGGCGGCAGCAGCACCGTTTTCAACGCGCGATGCGTGATGTGGTCATCCTCCTCCACCACCAGCAGAATATCCAGCAGGTCGCGCGGATAGTCGAGACGGTCCAGGCGCCGGATCAGGCGGTGGGCGATATCGCTTTCCTTGTAAAGTGCGACCATTATCGACACCGTCGGCAAGCGCGCGATGACCGGTGAAGGCGGGCTGTCGGGTTTGTGGCGCAAGGCAGCAATGACCGCCCCCGCGCGCAAGCCGGTTGACAGTGCAAGCGTCAGACTGGCCCAGAATGTGAACAACAGTGCCATGAACGTCGGCGCCAACCACAGGCCCGCGATCAGCAACACCAAAAGCAGCGCCACCTTCATGGCAAGCCCGTCGCGTCCCCAGTTCCGGCAGCTTTCCTGCTCCGCCACGCGATTTTCGGCGACGTAGTTCAACTCTGCCGCCCGCGCCTTCAGAACCGCTGCCTCGATGACGGTGGCGGGGGCGACGGCCATGATCACAGAGCCGAAAACGCTGTGCAAATGGGCGTGGTGGCGCGAAAACTCCTCCGGGTGGGCGGTGACGATCACGGTTGATTTGCCGATCCTGCGCCACGGAAGCAACCCCTCGCGCAAGCAGGTCGCCGCGCCGAGCATGTCAATCAGCCGAGGGTCGGCGGGTTTGGCAGATGGGTCGGCAAGGCGCGCGTTCCAATGCCGGGCCTGCGCCTCATACAAAGGTTTTTCGGCGATCAGTTGCAGAGAAAGCAGAATGTCACACAGCCGCCCACGATGCCGCTTTTGCAGTGACAATGCGGTCACGAGCGCATCCGGCGAGATCAACCCGTCGCGCAACAGCATCACCGAGAGACTGCGAACCGATGGCGCAGCGACAGAAATCCGCCGGCCTTGACCCGGTTTAGGGAGGCTGATGATCCGGCATTCTTCTGGCGCACCGCCCTGAGGATGCACCAGACCGGGCATTGAGAAGGGAAGTGACGCTGTCATATGGGCCCCCGTTTCCCCAACCTGTTGCGGCGAGGGTTAACATCGGGTTAACCATAGAGTTAACGACAGGTTTTTCTACACGGCTTCCCGCAGCTTGGCGCGATACGCTCCAGCATTGGTGGGCAGATGGGCTACAAATACCAGATGTGGAACACCGGGAAAACCGCGATCAGGCGGCGCGGCGGGACTTCATCGCATCCGCGAATCGCTCGAACAGGTAGTTGCTGTCTTGCGGGCCGGGGCTGGCCTCCGGATGATATTGCACCGAGAAAACCGGTTTGCCTTCCAGCGCGATGCCACAGTTGGAACCGTCAAACAGACTGACATGGGTTTCGCGCACGCCTGCGGGCAGCGATTGCGCATCGACCGTGAAGCCGTGGTTCATCGAGGTAATCTCAACCTTGTTGGTGTCGTAATCCTTCACGGGATGGTTGGCGCCGTGGTGGCCGTGGTTCATCTTGATCGTCTTGCCGCCAAGTGCCAACGCAAGCATTTGATGGCCAAGGCAAATCCCAAAGATCGGCAGGTCCGCGGCCAGGATGCCCTTGATCATCGGCACCGCATAGATACCGGTTGCCGCCGGATCGCCGGGGCCGTTTGACAGGAACACGCCATCGGGGTTGAGGGCGAGGATATCCTCGGCCGTGGCGCTGGCGGGCAATACCGTGACCTCACAGCCGGCGGAGGCGAGGCAACGCAAGATGTTGCGTTTTGCGCCATAATCAATCGCGACCACACGCAAACCGTCGCCTTCGCGTTTGCCATAGCCTGTCGGCCAGGCCCACCGCGTCTCATTCCAGCGATAGCTTTGGGCGCAGGTCACTTCGGCGGCGAGGTCGAGACCTTCCAACCCTTGCCATGCCCGCGCGGCGGCGACCAGGGCTTCGATATCGAAATTGCCCTCTGGATCATGCGCGAGCGCAACATGGGGCGCACCCTGCAAGCGGATCGCGCGGGTCAGACGCCGGGTGTCGATCCCGCCGATGCCGATCCGGCCCTTGATCCGCAGCCATTCGGTCAACTCCCCCGTCGCGCGCCAGTTCGACGGTTCGGTCGGATTCCATTTCACCACCATGCCGGCGGCGAACGGGTCGGCTGTCTCATCATCTTCCGCAGTGACGCCGGTGTTGCCGATATGGGGGAAGGTGAAGGTGACAACCTGCCCGGCATAGGAGC
>NZ_JAKDLJ010000064.1 GCF_030452865.1 Pseudorhodobacter sp. | reverse complement strand
TGAAACGTATTCATTGCATAGACCCCTCCGGGAGTCAGTTCATCCCCCCATGGAAATTTCCGCTTGGCAAGCCCGCCGCGCGCGGCAAATTCCCATTCCGCCTCGGTTGGCAGGCGCAGGCCAGACCAGTTGCAATACGCCAGCGCGTCATACCAGGCGATATGGGTTGCAGGATGGTTCTCCCGCCCTGCGATGCCTGACCCCGGCCCTTCGGGTGCGGACCAACAGGCACCATCAACCTTGCGCCACCAAGGAAGCGCGGGCGGTGTCACCGTCCAGCGTTCGGGATTGTCGAGCAGCAACTGGAAAACGAAGCCCCAGCCATCCTGTTCGGCAATGGTGCGATAGCCGGTTGCGGCGGTAAACTTGGCATAATCCGCCGTTGTCACGCTGTAAGGTGACATCAGGAACGGGCGCAGTTTGACCTTGCGGCGTGGGCTGTCCAGATCGGCGGCGAACGTGGATTTGCGCGCGCCCATGTCAAAAATCCCGCCGGGAATAGGGGTAAGCCGCGCGCGGAGTTCCGCTGTGATTGCTGCGGGTGCGCAGCTAACGCCCTGCGCCAATTCCAGAAACCGCGCATCCCGGCCGGATAACGCAAGATCGCCACCTGTTCCACAGCAGCCATTGGTTCCTGTCACGTTTTGCACTGGCGCTAACGATCCACGCGTGCCGCCCCACGCAGCATCCGTTTGCCGTGGGCGATCAGCGGCGGCAGCAGCAGCAGGATGATGATGACCCACATCACCTTTGCAATCGGGCTTGCAAAGAATATCCAGGGAGAGCCTTTTCCGATGATCATACCTTGCGAAAACCCGTGTTCGGCAATCGGCCCAAGGATCAGCCCAAGGATCAGCGCCTCCAGCGAGTAGCCGAGCTTCTTCAGGAACAGGCCGAAGAACGCGAAGCCGATCATCAGATAGACATCGAACACCGATTGTTTCAACGAATACGACCCAAGGATCGCAAAGGCGCTGATCACCGGCACCATGATCGCGGGCGGGATCAATGCAATTCGTGCAAGATAGGGTGCGACGCTGATGCCCGTGATCAGAAACACGATATTGGCGATGAACAGCGAATAGATGAACGGATAGGTCTTGTCGGCATGGACTGCAAACAGGTCCGGCCCCGGAATCATCCCGTGGATGATGAACGCCCCCATGAGCGCGGCGGCCACGGAATTGCCCGGAATCCCCAGCGTAAGTGTCGGCACCAATGAGCCGCCGACGCAGCCGTTGTTGCCGGATTCCGCCGCTGCAATCCCCTCGGGCGCGCCCTTGCCGAACATGGCCTTGGTCTTGGAAAGCCGCTTGGAGAAGTTATAAGACAAGAAAGCCGCAATCGTTGCCCCTTCCCCCGGCAAAATACCGACAACCGTGCCGGTCCCGGAACCAAGCGCCATGTATTTCCATATTCCCTTCGGCATCGGTTCCGATTTCTGGGCTTGTTTCAGCACGGAGGCATCAATCTGCATGCTTTCCCGCTGGCCCGCGATCTCCAACATCTGGATCATCGAAAACAAGCCGATCAGCGCCGGCATGAAGTCGATCCCGTCGATCAGTTCAATCGACCCCATGGTATAGCGCAGACTGCCCGACATGCTGTCAGTGCCGACAATCGCGATGATCATGCCCAGCACACCCGCCAACAAAGCCTTGAGCAGTGAAGTTTCCTCATCCGCGATGGAAACGATCCCGGCAAGCCCCATCAACGCCAGCAAAAACGTCTCTGCCGGGCCGAAATGCAGGGCTTGCTTGGCCAGAAATGGCGCGAACATCAGCAGTATTAACACCGAAAACATCCCGCCGACGAAGGAGGCGATGACCGATATTTTCAGCGCCAGTCGCCCCCTGCCCTGCCTGCTCATCGGGTAGCCTTCGATTGCTGTGGCAACGGCGGCAGGCGTGCCGGGGGTGTTCAGCAGGATCGCGGGGATGGAGCCGCCATACATCGCTCCGGAATAGATACCGCCGAGCAGCATCAACCCCAGAACCGGGTCCATCGTATAGGTGAAGGGCACCAGCAGGCCCACCGCCATCGTCGCCGTTAACCCCGGCATCGCCCCGATCACCACCCCGGCAATGGTGCCGATGATAATCGACAGCAGCGAATGCGGGGCAAAAACTACGGCAAGATATTCCATCGAATTCCTTTAGAACAAGTTCGGACCGGGGAGATTGACCGACAAAAGCTGCACGAAAATCAGGTAAACCGCCAGCAGGACACCCCCGGTTGACAGCGCGATGACAGCCGGGTTGCGATAACCCAGCATCACCGCAATCAGCGGAATAAACACCGCTGCCGGGATGAAAAAGCCCAGGCTTTCAAACAGCACCGCAAAGATGATCAACCCCACCATCAGCCCGAAGAAGCGCGAAGCACGTCCGAATAGGTCCAGCGGTTCGCCACTGCCCGACGGCTTTCGCAAGGAAAACAACAGTTGCACAGCACTGAGCCCGCCGAAGGAAACGGCCAGAAACCGGACGTAAAGTGCCGAGGTTTTCTGCGCGATGCCGGGATAGCTGGCCGTGCTGAGATACAGCAGCACGGCCAGAACGATGAAACCGCCAAGGACAATGCGGTCAAGCAGCTCTCGGGTCATTACCAAGGTGCCGCGTCAAAGACCTTTTGCGTGTCGGCTTGCAGCTTTTGCAGATAGGCGGTGTAATCGGGACCGTTCATTTCCAAAAGGTAAATCGAACTCGCCTTCGCCTTGTCCTGGAAGGTCGCGTCCGCCATCACGGCGGCAAACACCTCATCCAGCTTGGTCTGAATGTCGGCGGGAACGCCAGCCGGGGCGACAAAGCCACGGGTCGCGCGCATCTGCACGTCATAACCGCCCTCAACACCCGTCGGGACATCCGGCACCAGATCGTTGCGCTTGTCGGTCAGGATGGCGATAATGGTCGCATCGCCTGCCTTGTGCTGCGCTTCCATCTGCGACAGGTTCATGAACGACGCATCGACATGGCCACCCAAAATCGCGGCTTTCTGTTCGGTGGAGCCTTTGGTCGGCAGCAGGTTGAACGTGACACCCACCAGCGCCTCGAATGCCTTGGCAGCAAGGAAATCATCCGAGCCGATGCCGTTGACCGCCACTGTCAGATCGCCGCCCTTGGCGGCTTCGGCCAGATCGGCCAGCGTCTTGATCTTGCTGTCTTTCGGCACCACAACGATTTCCGGGGCGTCGGCGGTGTTGCCCATGACGTGGAAATTGTCGAGCGTGTATTTCGCCCGGCCCGAGGCGATATGGGCAACCAGTTGCGGCGTGAACACCAGCCCGATGGTATAGCCGTCCGGGGCCGCGCGCGAAATCGCTTCAAAGCCTTTCTGGCCGCCCGAACCGTCAATGTTGTTCACCACGAATTTGAAGCCGTCAAACTTGCTCTCCGCCACTTCGGCAAAGATGCGGGCGGTGGTGTCTGTCGACCCGCCGGCGCTGGAAGGTACAATGATTTCAATCGGTTTGGTCGGGTAATCCTGCGCGATTGCAGGCGCTCCCATGACAGCAAGCAAAGCAAGCCCAGCGACAAAGCTGCGTTTTGTAAGTTTCATGTATCCTCCGGATGCGTTGGGATTTGCACGGCTGTTGCGCGCGATGATGGGCCAGAGTTTCACGCAAATGTCGCGGATTGCAAGGGTTAATGTGCCCGGAAAATGCCTGCTGCCCGGCATTGTAACGCCGTTCTGGCGCGCGACAAAATTTGCGCACCAGAACGGACAAGATGTTATTTGATAATCACTTCCGGCCCCATGATCGAATTTGGCAACCAAGTCGACAGGAACGGAATATAGGTCACCATGATCAGAAACACGAACAGAACCGCAAGGAAGGGCAATGACGCCCGCACCACGCGCATGATCGACATTCCCGCCACGCCCGAGGTGACAAACAGGTTCAACCCCACCGGCGGCGTGATCATCCCGATCTCCATGTTCACCACCATGATGATGCCAAGATGGATCGGGTCCACCCCAAGCTCAATTGCAATCGGGAACACCAAAGGTGCCACGATCAGCAGAAGGCCCGACGGTTCCATGAACTGACCGCCGATCAACAGGATGACGTTGACGATCACCAGAAACATGATTGGCCCCAGGCCCGCGCCCAACATGGATTGCGTGATCTTCTGGGGTATCTGCTCATCCGTCAGCACATGCTTCAGGATCAGCGCATTGGCGATGATGAACATCAGCGTAATCGTCAGCTTGCCCGCCTCAAACAGCGTGTCGCGGGTGTCGGGATGAATGAACGCTGTCAGCAGCGCCTGGGGTTTGCGGTAAAGGGCAATGTTCTGCCCATCTGCGCGCAGCGGCCCCATGTCGCGATAGATGAAACAGGCCACCAGAAACGCATAGACGGCGGCAACGGCGGCGGCTTCGGTCGGGGTGAAAATGCCGTTGGTAATACCGGGAATACCATAAAGCCCGACCATGATGATCACGATCAGCATCAGCCCCCAGAACGCATCGCGGAACGAGTCCCAAACCTCACGCCAGCCTTGCCATTCGCCTTTCGGCAGCTTCTTGAAAATCGCGATGATCAGGATCGTCGCCATCAACATGAACCCGGCAAGCAGGCCGGGAATGACGCCTGCAAGGAACATGCGGCCCACCGAAACATCGGTGGCCGAGGCATAGACCACCATCACGATCGACGGCGGGATCAGGATGCCCAAAGTGCCTGCATTGCAGATCACGCCCGCCGCAAAATCCTTGCTGTAACCAACGCTGCGCATTGCCGCGATGACGATGGACCCAATCGCAACCACCGTCGCAGGCGACGACCCGGACAGCGCGGCAAAGAGCATACAGGCAAACACACCAGCAATCGCCAATCCACCCGGCAAATGCCCGACGCAGGCGACGGCGAAGCGGATGATGCGTTTGGCCACGCCGCCGGTTGACATGAACGACGATGCAAGGATGAAAAACGGGATTGCCAGCAAGGTCGCATGGCCTTCCATCGCCTGATAAAGCGTTTGCGCGATAGAGGCGAGCGAGGTGTCGGAATACATCAGCAAAAACAGCGTCGAGGAAAGACCAAGCGAGATCGCAATCGGCACCCCGATCAGCATCATCGCAATGACCATCGCAAACAGGAACAGGGTTTCCATACCTCAGTTCCCTTCGTTCATGTGGCGCACATCTTCAATCGCATCTTCCGCCTCATGGCTGACAATCAGCGCATCGCGCTTGCCTTGCAGCAATTCCCAAGCAGCTTGCAGCAGGCGGAACAGCAACATGAAGCAACCGAAGGGCAGGATGACGTAGGGAATGAAACGCGGAAGCTTGGTGTAATGCTCCCCCGCGTTGAATGACGGCTCGATAAAGCGCAACCAGTCCGGCATCGGGATGGTTTCAACCTCATACCAGCCCTGATCGCGGGTCTTGATGAAACCTTCGGGGAACCAGCGACCACCGGTTTGTGGCAAGCCCGCAAAAGGCGCCCAATAGTCCCACGCCCCTTTCAGCAAAAGCGCCGCGTAGATCAGACAGAGCACGGTCGCAAACAACGTCATCGCGCGGCGCACCGGGTTTGGCACCATGGTCAGGATCGCATCAACACCCAGATGCGCCGTGACCTTCACGGCATAGGACATGCCGAACAGCACCAGCCACGCAAACAGGATCAGCGATGCTTCCAGCCCCCAGATCAGGGATGAGTTGAAGACATACCGCAGCACGACGTTGATAAAGGTCAATACCGTCATCAGCCCCAGAATGATCGCAATCGCCGTTTCCTCGAATGTGTCGATCATCCGGCCAAAAGCCGTTTTCGGCGCGTATTTTGCGCTCATTGCGTGTCCCTCCCCGCGGGTCCTTGTTGCGGCGCGCGATGTTCCCCGCGCGCCGCGATTTTCCTTAGTGTTTGGCGTTGATCGCCTGTGCGGCGTCAATGTTTTCCTGGCCAACGCCGTCAACAAACTTCGCCCAGACCGGCTTCATCACCGCAACCCAGGCGTCATGCTGTTCCGGCGTCAGTTCGCGGATAACCGCGCCTGTATCCAGAATTGCCTGACGTGCAGCAGCGTCAACGTCATTGACCGCCGCATTCCGTTCGGTCGAAACTTCGTTGAGGATTTTCAGAAGCTGGTCGCGGGTGTCAGGCTCCAGACTGTCAAGCCATTCGGTGGAAGCGACGACCAGATAATCCAGCGCACCGTGGTTGGTTTCGGTGGTGCCGTCCTGCACTTCATAAAACTTCTGGCCACGAATGTTGGCCCAGGTGTTTTCCTGACCGTCGACAACCTTGGTTTGCAACGCGCCGTAGACTTCGGAAAACGCCATCGGTTGCGCACTGGCGCCAAGCGCCTCCATCTGCGCCACGATCACGTCAGACGGCTGCACCCGGAATTTCAGACCCTTGGCATCCTCGGGCATGATCAGCGGCTTGTTGGCCGAAAGCTGCTTCATGCCATTGTGCCAGAATTCCAGACCCTGCAAGCCGCGCCGCTGCATCGAATCCTTCATGGCCTGACCGGTATCGGAGTTCTGGAATTCATCCACGGCCGCGATATTCTTGAACATGAAAGGCAGATCGAAAATCTGGAAAACCTTGGTGAAGGCTTCGAATTTCGACAGCGAAGGGGCCGCGAATTGCACGTCCCCTTGCAGCATCGCCTCCAACACCTGATCGTCATCATAGAGCGTGGTGTTGGGGAAAACCTCCATGCAGGCCTTGCCGTCCATTTCGGTATTCACCCGGTCGGCGAACATCTGTGCGGCGATCCCTTTTGGGTGTTTGTCGGCGTTGGTCACATGCGAAAACTTCATCTTGATCTCGCCTTCGTCACAGCCCGGTGTCGCGAATGCCGCCGTTGTGGTCAGCACCAATGCGGCGGCGGTCATCGTCAATGTCGTAAATTTCATTGCATTCTCCCTGTTGCAGTCCCAGTCCCTTTTCGGGCGGATGGCCAATTAAGACTGTTCATCACGGCTTTGTCACTAGGCTTTATCGCCGTGCGCGCAATCGCGGCCAAGGTTCAGGTAACGCCATCCCGCGCCAGCGCGGCAATTTCGCCTGCATCGAATCCAAGCTCCGTCAGGATCGCGATGTTGTGCTGGCCAAGGGCGGGAACCGGGTCCATGCGCGGCGGTGTCGTGCAATCCGCGCCGGGGGGCAACAGCGCCGGCACCGTGCCGGTCGGTGTCTCCACCTGCCGCCAGCGGTTGCGCGCCGCGAGTTGCGGATGCGCCCAAAGTCCTGCCATATCGTTCATCACAGCGTTGGCGATCCCCACCGCGTCAAGCCGCGCCGTCACCTCGGCGACCGTCCGCGCGGCAAAAGACAGCGTAATAATCGCCGCCAGCGCCAGCTTATGTTCCACCCGTTTGCCGTTGGAGGTAAAGCGCGCATCCCCCGCCAGCCCCGGTGCATCCAGCACACCTTCACAAAACGCCGCCCATTCCCGTTCGTTCTGCACCCCCAGCATCACCACACCATCTTGCGCCGGAAACGGTCCGTAGGGGTAAATCGTGGCATGAAACGCCCCCGCCCGCACAGGCGGCTTTGCCCCATCGAAGGCGTAATACATCGGATAGCCCATCCATTCCGCCATCGCCTCCAGCATCGACACGTCAATTTCCCGGCCCTGCCCGGTCCGGCCCCGCTGGATAAGTGAGGTCAAGATGTTGGTATAGGCATACATCCCCGCCGCAATATCCGCGATGGATATCCCGGCTTTGGACGCCTGATCTTCCGTCCCGGTCACCGATAAAAACCCCGCCTCTGACTGGATCAGCAGATCATAGGCCTTGCGGTCCCGGTCCGGCCCATCCGCGCCGTACCCAGAGATATTGCACACAATCAGCCCCGGATGATCCGTTCTAAGCGCCTCATATCCCAGCCCCAAACGCGCCGCCGCCCCCGGCGCAAGGTTCTGCACCACCACATCCGCCTTTCCCACCAATGCCCGCAAAATTGGGGCCGCTGACGGATGCTTCAAATCCAGCGTCAGGCTTTCCTTGCTGCGATTGGTCCAGACGAAATGCGACGCCATGCCTCGCACACGGCAGTCATATCCGCGGGCGAAGTCGCCCGTACCGGGGCGCTCCACCTTGATAACCCTAGCGCCTTGGTCTGCCAGTTGCCGCGTCGCAAACGGTGCCGCGACGGCATGTTCCAGCGACACAACCGTAATCCCGTCCAGCGGCAGCATTTAAAACGACCTCGGCAGGCCAAGGATATGTTCCGCCACATAGGACAGGATCAGGTTGGTCGAAATCGGCGCGACCTGATACAGCCGCGTCTCGCGGAACTTGCGCTCCACATCATACTCATCGGCAAACCCGAACCCGCCATGGAACTGGATACAGGCATTCGCCGCCTCCCAGCTTGCCTTGGCCGCCAGATACTTCGCCATATTCGCCTGCGCACCGCACTCGATCTTGGCATCAAAGCGGCGGCACGCCTCAAACCGCATCAGGTTCGCCGCCTCCGTCTCAATGTAACTTTCCGCAATCGGGAACTGCACACCTTGGTTTTGCCCGATCGGGCGGCCAAAAACCACACGCTCCTTGGCATAGGCCGTCACCTTGTCGATGAACCAATAGCTGTCACCGATACACTCCGCCGCAATCAACGTGCGCTCCGCGTTCAACCCGTCAAGGATATAGCGAAAGCCCATCCCCTCCTCACCGATCAGGTTCTCCGCCGGGATTTCCAGATTGTCGAAAAACAGCTCATTCGTCTCATGGTTCACCATGTTCGGAATGGGTTTCACCTCCATCCCCGCGCCAATCGCATCGCGCAGATCCACGATGAAAATAGACATCCCCAAGGATTTCCGCGTCACCTGCTCCAACGGCGTCGTCCGCGCAAGCAAGATCATCAGGTCGGAATGCTGCACGCGCGAAATCCAAACCTTCTGCCCGTTCACCACATAGCGATCCCCCTTTTTCACGGCGGTCGTGCGGATTTTCGTGGTATCCGTCCCGGTCGTAGGCTCCGTCACGCCCATCGACTGCAAGCGCAATTCCCCACTCGCAATCCGCGGTAAATACGCGTCTTTCTGCGCTTGCGAGCCATGCCGCAGCAGCGTGCTCATGTTATACATCTGCCCGTGACAGGCCCCCGAATTGCCGCCCGCGCGATTGATCTCCTCCATAATCACGCTGGCCTCGGTCAACCCGAGGCCCGACCCGCCATACTCCTCCGGTATCATCGCGGCCAGCCAGCCCGCGCGTGTCAAAACATCGACAAACGCCTCCGGATAGCCCCGCGCCGCATCCACCTTGCGGTGATATTCCGCCGGAAAAGTCGCGCAAAGGTCGCGCACCGCGTCCCGAATATCTTGATAATCGCTCATTCCACCACCGCCTTTGCATCCATTGCCAGCGCGCCGTCATCGCGCCGGATCCACAACCTGAAACCGCCCTCAACCGCCGCGCCATGCACGGAAAAAGCTGCGGTGTCGAAAACCGGGGCCATCGCCCGAAACTCAAATTCCCTCACCACCGCGTCCGGAAATTGCCGCCGCAGCAAATCCAGCAGCAACGTCGCCAGCAACGGTCCATGCACGACCAATCCCGGATAGCCCTCGGTTCCCGTACAAAACGACCGGTCATAGTGTATCCGGTGCCCGTTGAACGTCAGCGCGGAATAGCGGAACAACAGCACCGGGTCCGGCACCACCTCCCGCGAAAAATCACTGAGCTGCGGGGCCATTACAGGCGTCGGGGAGGGCGCATCAGACGCGGGCGCCTGACGGTAAACGATATCATTCGACTCCTCGATCCCCAGCACATCGCCGTCAAAAACCCGGTGCTGAACCGTGACAAAAACCAGATCACCGCTGCGTCCGCATTTGTGATCGACCGATGCGACGGTTGATGTTTTGAGCAGAACCGACCCGATCCGCAACGGTGCCAGGAACCGCAAACGACTACCCGCCCACATCCGGCGCGGCAGTGGGACGGGTGGTAAGAACCCCCCGAGGGCGGCATGACCGTCATAGCCTGCATCACTCAGCGTAAAGACCGGCAGAAAATGCATCCAGTGCCATAGCGGTGGCAGCGCCGTGCCTTCGGCATAGACCGGATCGGCCCGGTTCAGTGTTGCCGCCAAAGCATTGGCCGGGAACGGCGCGATATGTTCGGTCGTAGTTTCGGATTTTCCGACCCATTCGCGCAACTCAGCAAGATTGAAACCCATTCACCCCTCCGCTTCCTGCTATTGTTTGCCATGACCTGCACATTTTGCAAAGGATTGCGCCACGTTCCGGCAAATGACATGACGCGCAGGACCGGCTGGGTGCCATGTGCCGGTTTAAGGCTTGCACCCCTATGGACCCTGCGCGATACCGGACCGGCGGCATTCTGAGCCCTGTTTGGAACCGCACCCCCCGTCGGCTGCGCCGTTGCACCCCGGCATCACCCTTTGGACGCAAGGACACGCGGATGGAACGGGTCACTTTGGGCAAGATCAACCTGTCGCGGCTGGTTTATGGCATGTGGCGATTGGGCAAGGATGAGAACACCGCAACCTCGCATATCCAGGCGAAGGTGGAGAGCTGTCTGGCCCAGGGCATCACCAGTTTCGACCAAGCCGATGTCTATGGCGGCTACCGGGCAGAGGCGATGCTGGGTGCGGCATTGCGCGCTGCCCCCGGTCTGCGCGACCGGATGGAGATTGTGACCAAATGCGGCATCGTTACCCCCGTCGGGCGCTATGCCAGTGCAAAGGTGAAACACTACGACACCTCTGCCGGGCATATCATTGCCTCGGTGGAAACCAGCCTGCGCGATCTGGGGACCGACCGGATTGATCTTCTGCTGGTTCATCGGCCTGACCCGTTGATGGATCATCACGAGACGGGAGCCGCGCTGGACGGGTTGGTGCGATCCGGCAAGGTGCGGGCGGTCGGGGTATCAAATTTTCGACCATGGGATTTCACGCTGCTGCAATCGGCGATGACGACGCCTCTGGCAACCAACCAGATCGAGATCAACCTGATCGCGCATGAGGCGTTCACCAATGGCGATTTGGCCTTTCATCAGGAACGCGGCATCCCCGTGATGGCATGGTCGCCGCTTGCAGGCGGCCGCTTGCTCGCCGAAGCCGGGGAAACCCTGCGCAAACGCTTGGCCGAAATCGGGGCCGCGCATGACACCGATTGGGGCGCTGCGGCAATCGCGTGGTTGCTGCGTCATCCTGCCCGTATCCTGCCTGTCGTCGGCACCAACAGCCTGGAGCGCATCGCCCAAATCTCGGACGCGATGCGGGTTGAGATTGATCGCCAGACCTGGTTTGAGCTTTATACCCTGATCATGGCACATGAGGTTGCATGATGGTGCGGAAGGACGCGAAGACCGGACAGGAGGAGGCTCCAGAGTCGAAAGATGCGCAGGCTGAAGTGGCGATTGTTCCCACAGGCCCGCAGTTGCGGGCGTTTCGGGATGCGTTGGGCCGCTTTGCAACCGGGGTAACGATTGTCACGATTCCGGGCAAACACGGCCCGATCGGTTTTACCGCCAACAGCTTTTCCAGCCTGTCGATGGACCCGCCGCTGATCCTTTGGGCCCCGGCGCGCGCTTCCGCGCGTTTTGAGCTTTACTCCGCCGCACCGCATTTTGCGGTTCATGTCCTGTCGCAGGATCAGTCCGACCTTATCAAGAATTTTCATCGAGGCGGCGACGGGTTTTCTGCGATCACCCACCATCACAACGCCGAAGATGTGCCGATCTTTCCGCGTAGCCTTGCGCGGTTTGACTGCGCACAACACGCCACGCATGATGGCGGCGATCACCTGATCATTGTCGGGCGCGTGTTGCGTTTTGTGACCGGAACCGGCGCACCGCTGGTTTTTGCGCAAGGACGCTATGGTGGGTTTGTGCCGGGGAAGTAGGGCTGTTTACCGCTCTCCCCTTGACCTTCCAGTTACAGGAACCCTTATGTTGGGGGTCACGCAACCGGAATCAGGACTTTCACCATGGCCACCACCTATCGTCTTTTCCCGACAAATATGTCTTGCGCGTCTTGTGTCGGGCGGGTGGAGCGCGCGATTGCCTCAGTTGCAAGCGTGACGGATTCGTCGGTTAACCTTGCAACCGAAACCGCAAGTTTCACCGCAACGGTTGAAGCCCTGCCACAAGTCGCAGCAAAACTGGCCGATGCCGGCTACCCCGCGCGGCAAGCCTCCACCCGGTTGAATGTCAGCGGGATGAGTTGCGCCTCGTGCGTCGGGCGGGTTGAAAAGCACCTCAAGGCACAGCCGGGGGTGATTGACGCAACCGTCAACCTCGCAACCAGAACCGCCGATATCACCTATCTGGACGGCGCAGTGACGCCACAGACGCTCGCCGCAACCGTCACCGCCGCTGGATATGAGAGCAGCGCGCCAAGCGCCGAAGGCGATGCGACCGATAGCAAAGCTGACGAAGAGAGTGACTTACCGCGCGCGATGGTTCTGGCGGCGGCGCTGACCCTGCCGGTGTTTCTGATAGAGATGGGCGGGCATGTCATCCCCGGCCTGCATCATTGGATCAACGCGACAATCGGGCAACAAACCAGTTGGATGATTCAGTTTATCCTGATTACCCTGGTGATGGTCGGGCCGGGACGGCGTTTCTATGCGCATGGTATCCCGGCCCTGCTGCGCGGTGCGCCGGAAATGAATTCACTGGTGGCAATTGGCACCGCGACCGCGTGGGTCTATTCCACCCTCGCGCTTTTTGCGCCCGGCCTGTTCCCCGCAGGAACCCATGCTGTGTATTATGAGGCGGCGGGCGTCATCATCACCCTTATCCTTCTGGGCCGCTGGTTGGAGGCGCGCGCCAAGGGCCGCACCGGTGC
>NZ_JAKDLJ010000428.1 GCF_030452865.1 Pseudorhodobacter sp. | reverse complement strand
ACCATGCTCTCCGCCCAGAGTTTTGACGCAAGACTGATCTGGGACGCCGACAAGGACAACATCGCATGACGCTGCCCGAAGACCTGCCGGAACTGGAGATGAAACCCGCGAAACGCTCCCCCTGGCGCAATCTTTCGCTGGTGTGGGTGGTGCCGCTGCTGGCCTTGATCGTGTCATTGAGCGTTGCCTGGCAAAGTTTCATCGGGCGCGGCACTCTGATCACGATTGAGTTCACCGAGGCGGGCGGCATTGCCCCGAAGGATACCACAATTCGTTTCCATGACGTAGTGATCGGTTCGGTTGAGAGCGTTGCATTCAACAAGGATCTCTCGAAAGTCATCGTCTCTGCCCGCGTCGACAAGGAGGTTGCGGCCACGCTCAGCACTGACGCAATGTTCTGGGTGGTGCGCCCCGAGGTTAGCGCGCGCGGCATCACCGGGTTGTCGACCGTGTTGTCGGGGGTCTATATCGACGCGGCTTGGGTGCCGACGGAAAACACTGATACCACCTCGTTCACCGGTCTCGACACGACCCCGATGATCCGCCCCGGCAGGGCGGGAACCCGCATCACCATCCGGTCAAAGAACGGCTCCAGCCTTTCCGCCGGTGCGCCTGTGTTCTTTCGCGGCATTGATGTCGGGCAATTGGACACGCCGCGCCTGTCGGAAACCGGCAACAGCACGAATGTCGAGGCTTTCATCAACGCACCTTACGACAAATTCCTGAACACGGACTCGCGTTTTTGGAACCTGTCGGGCTTTTCCGTCAGCCTTGGCCCGGCTGGGTTGGAGTTGAACGTCGCCAGCCTTGGATCATTGCTGACCGGCGGCGTATCCTTTGACAACGTGGTATCGGGCGGGCAGCCCGTCACCGACAACACAGTGTTTCGCTTGTTTGACAGTGAAGATGCGGCGCGCGACAGCGTTTTCACCAAGCAAAGCGAAAACTCCGTCAATATGGCGGTGATTTTCACCGAATCCGTCAGCGGTCTCGCCTCCGGTGCACCAGTCGAATATCGCGGGCTGCGCGTGGGGCAAGTCACTGGCATCGGTGCCTTCCTTGACAAGACCCCGGCGGGAAGTGCGGTGCGGCTGCGCGCCATCATCTCCATTGATCCGCAAGCCCTTGGGCTGCAAGCCGAAGCCAGCGCGCAGGACGTGACCGATTTCATCGGAAAACTTGTCGATGACGGGATGCGCGCCAAACTGGCGACCACCAGCATTTTCAGTTCCGCCCTCAAGATCGAACTTGCCGATGTTACCGAGCCGTCCTCCGCCACGCTGTTGAAGGATGTTGACGGCACGCCGATCATTCCCAGCATCAAATCGGAATTGCCGGATTTCACCGCCACCGCAGAAGGCGTCTTGCAGCGGGTGAACAATCTGCCGATCGAGGAGGTCATGCAGCAGGCTATTTCGCTGATGGCTTCGATTGAAGCGATTGCAACCGCAAAAGGCACCCAAAGCGCGCCGGATGCTATCCTTGGCCTGATCGAGGACGCGCGCGGGTTGATCGGCAAAGAGGATACGCAAGCCATTCCCGGCGAATTGCGTGCGGTGGTGGCCGATCTGCGCAGCATCATCAGTGATCTGAAAACTCGCGGCGCGGTGGATCAATTGTCGAATGCGCTGGCCAGCTTTGACACGGCGGCGGCGAATATCGCCACAGCTTCCGATGACCTGCCGAAACTCGTTTCGGATCTGCGCGCGGTGGCCGCCAAGGCAAACAACCTGAAAACCGATGAATTGGTGGACGCCGTGACCCGCGTGATGGACAATACCAACGCATTGATCGGCACCGAAGACGCGCGCAACATCCCCGCCTCGCTCGTCTCGGCACTGGCCGAAGTGCAAGCCGCTCTGGCTGATTTGCGCAAAGGCGGCGCGATTGAAAACACCAATGCCGCCCTTGCCTCTGCCCGCAACGCGGCCGATGCGGTGGCGAAAGCCGCCAACAACCTTCCGGATGTGACCGCGCAACTTGATGCGGTGGTTGCGAAAGCGGATGCACTGCTATCGGCTTACGGGACGAGATCGAAGTTCAACGCCGAAACGCTCGACCTGTTGCGAGAGATGAAGATCGCTGCCAAATCGGTTGCGCAACTGGCCCGCACCATCGAACGGAACCCGAATTCCCTGCTGTTAGGAAAATGATGTGACCCTACGGATTGCTGCTGCCCTTGCCCTCGCCTTGCCGCTTCTTGCCTGCGGCGACAACAACGCGCGGTTTCTGATTTCCAACGGTGCCGTTGATACCGGGGCGGTTGCCAAATCCCGCGTCGCGGTGCGCACGATCGAGGTTCGGGATGTGTCGCTGCCCGCTTATGCGGCGGCGTCCGAAATTGTGACCGAACAGGCTGACGGGGCGCTTGCCGTGGTGCCAAAGGCGCTTTGGGCAGATGACCCGGTGCGCGGCGTGACCGGTGCGCTCGCCCGCAGCCTTGATCAGCGTTCCACCGCGACGGTCGCCGCAGAACCATGGCCCTTGGCGGAACCCGCAGATGTGCAACTGGAAGTGCGGATCGACCGCATGGTTGCCAAAACCAGCGGCTCGTTTGAGTTGAGCGGTCAATTCGCCATTGCCGCCCCTTCGGGTACAGTCCGGGAGTCGGTCAAGCGATTTGCCATTGCCGTGCCGCTGACCGATAGCAGCCCCGCCGCCGTTGCCGCCGCCACCGGTGCCGCGATTGACCAACTCGCCGCCGAGGTGGTCAACAAATTGCGCCGCTGAGCAGCGGTTCAGGCCGACGACAGCGGGCGCGACTGCCTTAATGGGCGGGGGCTTTTGCGTCTTTGGGCGGGGCTTTCATCAGCAGTGCGGCAATCGCGAGGGTGGCAAACAGCGCGGTAATAATCACGAAAACATCAATGAAAGACATGACCGCTGCTTGCGCCATCAAACGTTGCCCCA
>NZ_JAKDLJ010000063.1 GCF_030452865.1 Pseudorhodobacter sp. | reverse complement strand
GGATCATTCCGATCAGTTTAGGTGGCAAGCCGTTGGTCTGAAGCCGGATTTGCGTGGCGTCGAGGAAACCGAACATCAGGCAAACCATCGCCGTCGGCCATGGCTTGTCACGGCCGAAATAAAACGCCGCCAGTGCGATGAAGCCACGCCCGCCCGAAAGCCCTTCGTTGAACAACCCGATGGAGGCAAGCGCCAGATGCGCCCCGGCCAATCCGGCAAAACCCCCGGCAATCGCGGTCGCAATCTCTTGGATCCGGGCACCGTTCAGCCCAAGCGCGCGCACCACCTGCGGCGCGTTACCGGTGGCGCGCAGCCGCAACCCGAACCGCGTCCCGGCCAGTAAGAACGGCAGCGCCGCGACCGAGGCCCAGGCGATCACCGTCACCGGGTCCAGTGCCGCCAAGGCGGACCCGATGACTGGAACGGATGAAAGCGCGGCAGGCAGCAGTTTCGGCAACAGCGCCACTTCGGGAAAGCGCAAGGTGCCGGAAATGCCGTAGTGCCAGCTTAGAATGAAGCCAATCGCCCCCGCCAGCAGCACGTTCAACCCAAGCCCCGCGACGATCATATTCGCGCCCGCGCGCGTGATGGCCAAGGCGAAAACCCAGCCGATTACCGCACTTGCCAGCACCGCTGCAAGGCAGGCCAGCAGCCAGCTTCCGGTTGCGGCCGACACCACCACGGCGACGAAAGCCCCGGCAAGCATCTTGCCCTCCAGCCCGATATTGACGATGCCGGATTGCCGGTTCACCAAGCCGCCCATGGCGGCAAGCAGGATTGGCGTCGTCAGGATTACAGTGGAGGCGAGGATTTGCTCAAACATGTGCGGCCCCCTTGCGCAGACGGGGCAGCGCGATTTGCATCACCGCAAAGATCATCACCAACCCCTGAATGATATCAACAAGGTCCAGCGGGATGTTGGAGAATAGCTGGATCGTCGTCCCGGCAGAGGCGAGCGCGCCAAAGAACACCGCACCAATCAGCATCCCCAGCGGATTGTTTCGGCCCAGCAGCGCGACCGCCATGCCGGTGAACCCGTAGCCGGGCGAAAAGCCGTCGGAAAAGCGGTAAAGCTGGCCCAACCCGTGCGACGCGCCGCCAAGCCCCGCGATAACGCCCGAAAGCACCATCACCGCAATCACCGTTCCGCCAACCGAAATGCCCATCGCCCGCGAAAAGCGGCGGTTGAGGCCAACCAGCGCCGCCTCAAACCCCGCAGGCGTATAGCGGCACCAAAGCCCGTAAAGCGTCAGCACCAGAAGCCCGATCAGAAACCCGGCATGTAGGGTTGAAGGCGGCATCAATCGCACCAGTTCCGCCGCGTCGTGGATCGGCGGGGTGACGTTGTTGCCCGACGCGGGTGACAGCATCGGCCCGTTGATCAGGTAACCGGTCAGCGCCGCCGCGATGAAATTCAACATCAGCGTAGAGACCACCTCATCCACCTGCCACCGCGCCAGTAACCAGCCGGGAAACCAAAGCCAGATCGCCCCGACAACCGCCCCCGCCAGCATCGCCAGCGGGATCAGTACTACACCAAGCGATGCGGGCGCGGCGTAGCCGACGAAAATCGCGGCTAGGCCACCAGTCAGGAACGCGCCTTCGACACCGACATTGAACACGCCGGAGCGGAAACAGATCGCCGTTGCAGTGGCGGTGAACAACAGCGGTGTCGCCGCTGACAGGGTGGAGGCGATACGGCGGGCGGAGCCAAAGGATTCCTCGGCCATAAGGCCAAAGATCGCCAAAGGGTTTTCGCCGATGGCCAGCAGCAAGACCCCGGCGACCAATGCAGCGACAACGAAGGGCAGCGCCAGCGACACCACACTTTCCGCCAGTTTTCCGAACCGCACGTCAGCCATGATGCCCCCCCATGATCATCATGCGGCCAATCTCTTGTGCGCTCGCTCCCTTTGGCACCTCACCGACAATGCGCCCTTCTGCCATCACCAAAATCCGGTCCGACAGTGCCATGATCTCATCCAGTTCCTCTGACACCAGCAGCGCCGCCCCGCCTTGATTGCGGAAATCGCGCAGCAGGCTGTGGATCGCTGCGATGCCGTTCAGATCAACACCGCGCGTAGGTTGAGATACGATCAGGAAATCGGGCTTGGGGGCTATTTCGCGGGCAAAGACCAGTTTTTGCTGGTTACCGCCGGACAGGCTGGACACCGGGTCACTCAGCCGGCCATAGCGTACCTGCAACGCCTGCAAACGCGCCTCCGCCGCTTTTGCCAAAGCGCGCGGGCGAAGGCGCCAACCGCTTGCAACGGGTGGCGCGCGATGGCTGCCGGTCATCGTATTGGTCGCGATTGTCGCGGGCAGGCAAAGCCCCTCATGCCGACGATCCGCGCTGATATAGCCGATCCCGGCACCGCGCCGCGTCGCGTTGTCCTGCGCGGTGATATCCTTGTCGTTCAGGGTGATCCGACCTGTGTTGACCCGGTGCAACCCGGCCAACACTTCGGCCAACTCCCCCTGTCCGTTGCCCGCAACCCCCGCAAGGCCGACAATCTCCCCCGCCGAGACATGCAAGCTCACGTCGCGCAAAGCACGGGTTGCGGCGCTGGTGCTGACCGCTTCCATCGCCAGAACGGTGTGCGGCGTGATGCTTCCGGGTGCCGGTTTCGGTGCGGCAACCGGGGCAGAATGGTCGCCGACGATATGCCCTGCAATTTCATCGCCGCTGGTGTCGGCCATCGCGGCCGAAAACACCACCTGCCCGCGCCGGATCACGCTGACCCGATCCGCCAAAGCGGTGACTTCGGGGATTTTGTGCGAGATGAACAGGATCGAGGCGCCTTCCGCCCGCAAACGGCGCAACAGGGTGAACAACTCCTCTACCTGTGGCGGCGCAAGAACGGCGGTTGGTTCATCAAGGATCAGAATTTTCGCACCGCGCCGCAGCAGGCGAATGATCTCGGTGAATTGCTGGATATGCACCGGGGCGGCGGCAGAAGGGCAGTCCCAATCCACCACCACGCCGATGCGGTCGGCCAACGCGACACCTTCGCGCCGGGCGGAAACCCAATCAACCCGGCGCAGGGGACCGGGCTTCAACGGCTCGGCCCCCAATACCAGATTTTGCAGAAGCGACAGATCGGGTGCAAGCATGAATTCCTGATGTACCATGCCGATGCCCCGCGCCATCGCCTCCGCCGGGCCGGAAAGGCGCACGGGCGCGCCGTCAAGGATCACCGAACCGCTATCAGGCTGCTCCATCCCTTGCAGCATCCGCATCAGGGTGGATTTTCCCGCGCCATTCTCGCCCACAACGGCGTGAATCTCTCCGCTGCCCAGAAGGAGGGAGATGTCGCGGTTGGCCTGAACCGGGCCATAAGCCTTGCTCAACCGATCCGCGCCCAACACCACGCCGGGAAATGCCTCTGCCATGCTTTGCCCCCCTCCCCTGCGCGCCGCCCTTACTTGAAGAAGTCAGGATAGCCTTGGGTGGACACGTCCCAGACCTTGATCTTGCCGTCGATGATATCGGCCTTCAGCGCCGCCACCTTTTCCAGATAAGCTGGCGGGATCAGGTCTTTGGTATAGGTCATCGGCGACAGGCCAACGCCGTCCTGCGCCAAACCAAATTGCATCACGGTGCCACCGGGGAACTTGTCGTCTTTGTAATCGGTCAGGATCTGTTCCACCGCCACATCGACCCGCTTGACCATCGAGGTCAGCACATGGCCGGGGGCCATCGCGTCTTGGTCGGTATCAACTCCGATGGCATAATGGCCGGAATCCTTGGCCGCCTTGATGATGCCGATGCCGGTGCCGCCCGCAACGTGATAGATGATATCCGCACCTTCATCGAACATGGATTTCGCCATCTGCTCCCCCTTGGCCGGGTCACCGAAACTTTCGGCATAGGCCACTTTCACCGTGATATCGGGGTTGATCGCCTTCGCGCCCTCGATATAACCCGCAATGAACTTGTCGATCCCCGGCGCTTTCACCGCGCCAATCACCCCAATCACCGGGTCGGCATTGATACCGGGGATGGAGGTGTCGGTCGTCACCTGTGCGGCCAACGCACCCGCCAGATAGCTGCCCTCATGTTCGCCAAACACCACCGAGGCGATGTTCGCGCCTTCGCGGGTCTGGTTCATGATGACCCAATCGGTATCGGGATAATCCGGTGCCAGTTTTTGCATCGCCTCGCCGTGGATCCATTCAAGAGAGATCACAAGCCCAAAGCCTGCGTCCGCCGCGCGGCGCATGATCTCCTCTCCCTGCGCGGTCACGTCGTTGGATTCGATGGCGCGGCCTTCCAAGCCGGTCTTTGCCAACCCGGCAGTAAAGCCTGCGTTGGCGGTGTCGTTCCATGACCCGTCGCCCAAGCCACCCTGCGCGATAATCAGCGCCACAGGCGCGTCATTAGCAAAGGCGGGCAGCGCCAGAACGGTCGCCAGCGCGGTTGCCGCCAGTTTTTTCGTGAATTGCATCTCAATCTCCTCCGATGGAACGGCACGCTCCCCGCGGCCGTGTTGGGTTCAGGTCGTCACAGCATCGCGGGAAAGGTCGATTTCCACCTGATAACTGTCAGAAAGGTAAATGGCCGTTGTCGCATCCAGCATGCGCCCGCCGCGATCAAAGCTGACGCGCTGCACGTCCATCAAAGCCAGTGGTAAATCCCGACCCAGAAGGGCGGCTTCCCTTGACTCTGCCAGTCGCGCCCTGTTCTTTTCCTGCGCCCGCCAAACCGGATGGCCGGACGCCTCCAGTGCGGCGTGAAGCGAAAACTCTGCCCGCGCGCCGAGGGCCAATGCCATTGGATGCGCCGCTTGCAGGGCTGTGAACAATGCGCTGGGGATTGCGGATTCATGCAAGGAAATTGGGGTGCCATCGACAAAACGCAGGCGGCGGAACAGGGTCAGCGGTTCCGCCGATCCCAGCGCGCGCGACCGCGCCTCTGGCAATTGATCAATCGACAGCACCTGATGCGAGGCAATATGACCCAAAGCCTGCATGGATTGGGTAAAGCTGACAAGCCCGCCCTGGCGCAAACGCAGCAGCGGTTCTGAAACAAATGTGCCTGCACCCTGTCGCCGCACGACAGCCTTGTCCGACACCAGCAGTTCAATCGCCTTCACCACAGTTCCGCGCGAGACACCGAAACGACGCGAGAAATCCGCCTCGGTCGGCAGCCGATCACCGGGCAGCGCAGTGCCGTCAACATATTCCCTGCGAATCTGGTCCGCGATGCTGCGATAACGGGGGGCATTGGTGCTCATGCCGGAAATTGTGACATACGACCAGTTGACTAGTCAAATTATTTCGAGCCTCAAAGCGATGTCAGAACGCCATGAAATGCACACGACTGGCCAAGCCCATGACGTTACGTCAAAAATTACAGAAACCATCGCACAAGGATCGGCGCAAGGATCGCCGTCAGGACCGCATTCATCCCCATGCCGATGCCGGCAAACGCCCCCGCAGTCTCATTCACCTGAAACGCGCGCGCGGTTCCGATACCGTGAGAGGCGACACCAACCGCGAATCCCCGCGCCCGCCAGTCGGTGATTCGCAGCAGGTTCAGCAACGGGGTTGCCATCACCGCCCCCATAATCCCGGTCAAGATCACCAGAACGGCAGTCAGTGTCATCGACCCGCCAATGGATTCGGAAATCCCCAAGGCCACCGGGGCTGTCACCGATTTCGGCACGATGGACAACAACACCTCGCCGCGAACCCCTAGCGCGTAGGCGATAGCGACCGCACTGACCATCGCAGTTATCGACCCTGCAACCAATGCCGCCAGCATCGGCAAGGCCGATTTCTTCACCTTGTCCAAGTTGCCGTAAAGCGGTGCGGCCAGTGCGACGGTGGCGGGACCAAGCATGAAATGCACAAACTTTGCTCCCTCAAAATAGGTTTCATAAGGCACCCGCGTTACCCAAAGCAGACCGGCGAGCAGCACCATCGCAATCAACACAGGGTTCACCCAAGGCCTGCGCCCCGCTGCGTTGAACAGGGCGTCGCCGATCGCATAGGCAAACAACGTCACCGTCAGCCATAACAGCGGCTCTTGCGCGAGATAGGTCCAGACCTGCGGCAACCTGTTCATTCGCGCGCCGCCATAACTCGGCTCAATCCGACAAAAACCAAGGCGCCGATGGCAATCGCCAAGGCTGTACTGACCGCCAAAGCCAGAAGGATCGGCAAGCCGTCCGCGCCGAGCCAGTTGAGATGGCCGACGATGCCGACGCCCGCAGGGACAAACAACAACGACAGATGTGACAGCAACCCCTGCGCCGTCGGTTGGATTGCCGCCGCGGCCTTCGGCACCGCCATGAAAAGCCCCAGCAACAGAACCATCCCGATCACCGGGCCGGGCAGTGACAACCCCAACCCACGCGAAATGGTTTCTCCGATCAGTTGAAACGCAAGCAGAACCGCCAGATGCAGGATCACGTCATCCCCCTTGCTGCAAAGCTTTCAAGGTCTCCTTCATTCCATCGCCAGCGAGAACGGCAAATCCTTGGCCGCCGCTTTGTACCACTTGCGGATTGCCTTGCGCTCTCCATCCTCCATGAAGGACACGTTGGCCGGTGGCATCGCATGGGTGACGCCCGCCTGAATGTAGATCAGCCGCGCATTCTTTGCGATATCCGAAGGGGTTTCCAGCAGGATATTCTTGGGCGCGCGGTGAATTCCGTCATACCCCGGTTCGCGCGCATGACACATCGCGCAGCGACCCGGAACAATGGATTGTACGTCGTCAAACCCCTCGGCACTGGCAAAGACCTGTTCCGTTGCGGTCAGCGGTCGCGCCTCTGCTTCATCATAGCTGTCCTGCATCAGGGGGGCAGTTGACAGCGCCATGACCAGGATGAACAGCACGACCGTCACCAACCAGGTCCAGTTCGGCCCCTTGCCCGTCGAATGCATCGTGTTGAAATAATGCCGGATCGTGACACCCATCAGGAACACAAGGGCCGCGATCAACCAGTTGTATTCGGTCGCAAAGGCCAGCGGGTAGTGATTGGCGAGCATCAGGAAGATGACCGGCAGCGTCAGATAGTTGTTATGGGTGGAGCGCAGCTTGGCGATCTTGCCATATTTCGGGTCCGGCGTGCGGCCTTCCTGCAAATCCTTTACCACGATGCGCTGGTTCGGCATGATGATGAAAAACACATTCGCCGTCATGATCGTCGCGGTAAACGCCCCCAGATGCAGCAGCGCAGCACGGCCAGTGAAAACCTGATTGTAACCCCAGGCCATCGCAACCAGCAGAACGAAAAGCAGCACCATCAGAAACGTCGGCTTTTCCCCCAGGCTCGACTTGCACAGAAAGTCATAGATGATCCAGCCGAGCGTCCGCGAGGCGGCCGAAATCACAATAGCCTGAAGCGGCGACAGCGCAGCCTTGGCGGCGTCGATCAGATAAAGCTCCGCCCCGCCCCAATAAACCATCATCAGCAAGGCGGCACCCGACAGCCATGTGGTGTAGCTTTGCCATTTGTGCCAGATCAGATGGTCAGGCATATGTGCCGGGGCCACCAGATATTTCTGGATGTGGTAGAAGCCGCCGCCGTGAACCTGCCATTCCTCACCACTGGCACCCACCGGCATATTCGCCACCTTGCGCAGGCCCAAATCCAGCGCGATGAAGTAAAAGGACGCCCCGATCCACGCCATTGCGGTGATGACATGCAGCCACCGCGTCGCGAAAGCCAGCCAATCCCAGATGATTGCCATCTCGTACATTTCGTCCTCCCTCTGATCCGTCTCGGCTGACCTTAAACGCCCACCTCATTTGATTGTATTGCAAAAAGGCTTCTAGCTGTTTCAAAATAGTACTAACAATGGATCATGGCTTATCTCGACAACATCCGCACCTTCATTCGCGTCTATGAATTGGGCAACATGTCCTCCGCCGCGCGCGACATGCGCATATCGGCGGCGGTCGCCTCTGCCCGCATTTCGCAACTGGAGGAACACTTGGGCGTGCGCCTGTTTCAACGCACGACCCGGATGCTGAACCCGACCGAGCAAGGCAATATCTTCTACCCCGGCGCGCGCAAAATCCTTGAAGCTGTCGATATCGCCGAAGCGGATGTGAATGAGGTGACGTTGGTGCCTCGCGGGATCCTGCATGTTTCGGCGCCCCTCGGCGTCGGTCGCAGGTTGATCGCGCCCGAGGCGGCCGCTTTTCATGCCGAATATCCCCTGATCAAGATCAGGCTGCGGCTGTCAGACCGCAAGATTGATCTCGCGATGGAAGGTCTTGATGTTGCCTTCTTTCTCGGCGTCCCGGAAGACAGCAGCCTGCGCATCCGCAAGATTGCGGATTGTCAAAGGCTGCTCTGCGCTGCGCCGAAATATCTGGCGCAACGCGGCGTGCCTGAAACCATTGAGGCGCTGCGGCAGGACCATGATTGCCTGAACCTGCGGTTCCCCGGCGCGCCGGAGTTTCAATGGCCGCTGCAAACCAGCGACGGCCCCAAACGGATTGAGATTTCGGGCCCGTTCGAATGTGACGATGGCGACATACTGACCGACTGGGCCCTGCAAGGTCTCGGCATCATCATGAAGCCGCTGTTCGAGGTCGCCGAATACATCGCGGACGGGCGATTGGTGCCGGTGTTGCCGAACCACCCCCCGGTGCCGATCCAGATGGCCTGCCTCTATTCGCATCGCCGCAAACAAGACCCGAAGGCACGCCTTTTCATCGAATTCATGGTCATTCGGATGGCACAGAAAATCAGCAAGATGCGCCTTTCCGCGCCAAGCGTCTGATCAGAATGCAACCTCGGTCGCAACACCTTTCTGCACCGCAAGGTCCAGCACCGCTGCCGCAACCGCAAGGTCCTGCAAGCCAACCCCGGTGCCGTCGAACAACGTGATTTCGCTGGCAGTGCTGCGCCCCGGATGCGTGCCATTGATCACCGCGCCCAGCTCTCCAATCTCATCCTCACGGATCAGCCCCTCTGCAATCGCGTGCTGACATTCGCCGATGCTGATCGCCTGCGCGACCTCATCGGTAAACACGGTCGCTCGCGCGACAAGTGCTGCTTCAACCTCCTGCTTGCCTTTGGTATCGGTGCCCATGCAGGCGATATGGGTGCCGGGCCGCACCTGCGCGTCCAACAGGATCGGCGCAAAGCTGGAGGTGATGGAGATGATCACGTCCGACTGTGCGCCCAACTCATCAAGGCTGACAGCTTCAAACGGCAGCCCCAGCTCATCTGCGGTTTTCGCCAGACGGTCCAGCATTTCGGGATGGAAATTCCAGCCAACCACTTTCTCGAACTGCCGCTGCTCCACCGCCGCGCGCATCTGGAAAGCCGATTGATGCCCGGCTCCGATCATCCCCAGCACCTTCGCATCCGGGCGCGCCAGATGCTTGATCGACACCGCCGATGCAGCCGCTGTGCGCAGCGCGGTCAACAGATTGCCACCCACCAAAGCCTTGACCTTACCGGTATCGGCATCAAACAGGATCACCGTCGACTGGTGATTGGTCAAACCCTTGGCCTCGTTCCCCGGCCAATAGCCCCCCGATTTCAACCCGAGCGCCAACCCGGCCCGGTCAAACCCTGATTTGAAACCATAGAGCGCATCCGCATGTCCAATCGCTTCCCGGATTACCGGAAAGTTATAGGCATCCCCGCGTGACATCGCAGCGAACACCCCTTCAATCGCATTGAAACACGTTGCCCGGTCCATCAGATCGGCAATCTTCGCCTCTGGCACAATCCACATAGCAGCCCTTCCAAAAAGGCAGTCGCCCGCCCTATCATCTGTTTGAAAATATCCTCGGGGGGGTCCGGGGGGCCGCCAGCCCCCCGGCGTTGATCACATGATTGCTCAATATGCTTTGCCGCGCGCCGAAACCGGCCAGACCACTTCGACCTTGCCCCCGCGCACGCCAACATACCAATCATGTACGTTGCAGGTCGGGTCGCAATGCCCCGGCACCAGCCGCAACTTGTCATTAACCTTCAGCGCCCCATTCGGGTCCGCGACAACACCATGCTCATCCGAGCATTTCAGATATTTCACATCGTCACGGCCAAACACCGTCGGTAAGCCGCTGTCCACCGATTGCGCCTTGAGACCGGCATCAACAATCGCCTTGTCGGCTTTGGAGTGGCTCATCACGCTCGTCAAAATAAACAGCGCATTTTCCCATTCACCCTGGTCGATCCGCTTGCCATCCTTGTCCAGAATCCGACCATAATCGGCATCCATGAACGCATAAGACCCGCACTGAAGCTCATTATAAACTTTTGACGCGCTCTCAAAGTAGTAGGAACCGGTGCCGCCACCGCCAACGATATCGCACTCCAGCCCGTTGCTTTTCAAACCTTGAACCGCATCGGCAACCTGCGCAATCGCGGCATCCAGCTTTTCCTTGCGGTCCGCATACAGGTCCATGTGCTGCATCGCGCCCTGATAGGCTTGGATACCGGCAAATTTCAAACCGGGGGCGGCATCAATCAGCTTGGCGATATGCACAACGTCTTGCGTGGTGTTCACACCGCAACGCCCCGCCCCGCAGTCAATCTCGACCAAAGCCTCGATCTGGGTGCCATGTTTCACAGCGGCAGCGGAAAGTGTCTTGACGTTTTCCGGGTCATCGACACAGACCAGAACCCGGCAACCGAGTTTCGGCATTTGCGCCAGCCGGTCGATCTTGGCCGGATCCGTCACTTGGTTGGACACCATAACGTCCTTGATCCCGCCGCGCGCAAAGACTTCTGCCTCAGAGACTTTCTGGCAGCACACACCAATCGCGGCCCCCATATCCTGCTGCAATTTCAACACATCAACCGATTTGTGCATCTTGCCATGGGCGCGGTGCCGCATCCCGTGCGCCTTCGCATAATCGCCCATCTTCTTGACGTTGCGCTCCAGCGCGTCCAGATCGAGGATCAGGCAAGGTGTCTGGATATCCTTCTCATCCATCCCCGGCTTGGCGGGAATATCAAAGCCGACTTCATATTTGTCAAAATTCACGCTTACGTTCATTTTAGCCTCCAAACTCAGGGCGCTGCCATGGCAGCAGATCAAGATCGACGTTGCCGCCGGTAATTACCACGCCGACGCGCTTGCCGGCAAAGATCTCTTTATTCTTCAGGATGGTCGCCAATGGAACGGCGCTTGATGGCTCCATCACGATTTTCATGCGCTTCCAGATGACCTTCATCGCATCGACGATTTCTGCCTCCGAAGCGGTCAGAATGTCGGTCACGTGGTTTGACACGAAATGCCATGTCAGGTCTTTCAATGGCACTTTCAACCCATCCGCAATCGTTTCCGGCGCGTCGTCGGCGATGATCTTGCCAGCCTTGAAACTGCGATAGGCGTCATCGGCTTGTTCCGGCTCCGCCGCGTAGATTTTCACATTCGGCGCGAGGTTGGAAAGCGTCAGACAGGTGCCCGAAATCATACCGCCACCACCAATAGGCGCGATCACGGCATCAAGCCCCGCAACCTGTTCCAACATTTCACGCGAACAGGTCCCCTGCCCCGCAATCACCCGCGGGTCATTATAGGGATGCACAAATTCCGCGCCAGACTTCGCCACAACTTCCGCAAACACCGCCTCCCTGCTTGTCGTCGAAGGCTCACATTCCACCACCACACCACCATAACCACGAACCGCATCCTTTTTCGCTTGTGGCGCGGTGTGCGGCATCACCACCGTGCAAGGGATGCCACGCCGTCCGGCAGCATAGGACAGGCATGTCCCATGATTGCCGCTGGAATGCGTGGCAACCCCGCGGGCGGCCTGTTCCTCGGTCAGGCCAAACACGGCATTCGACGCCCCCCGCGCCTTGAACGCCCCTGCTTTTTGCAAGTTCTCACATTTGAAAAACAGGTCCGCCCCGGCCAGTTTGTTGATGAATTCTGAAGTCAGAACCGGGGTACGGTGGATATAGGGTTTGATCCGCTCATGCGCGACCAGCATATCGGCGAGGGTGGGGATATACATGGCCCTCACTCCGCCGCGATGCGAGAGGATTTGCCGGAGCCGATGCGGTAGAATTCCTGCGCAGCAGCCACGCCGGACCCGAGCTTGATATCAAGGCCCAAATCCACCATGACCATTTCAGCGGTCGCCAGACCGGACAGCATCATCGCATCCGTCAGACTGCCCAAGTGACCGATGCGGAAAACCTTGCCCGCAACCTCGCCCAGACCGACACCGAAGGCCATGTCATAGTCGCGCGCGGCGGTGGTCACGATATCCGTTGCGTTGAAACCTTCCGGCGTCCGGATTGCCGAAACCGTATCCGAATACACTTCCGGCGAAGCCGCGCAGAGTTTCAAACCCCAAGCGTCAACTGCGCGGCGCACACCGGTCGCGATACGGGTATGTCGTGCGAACACGTTTTCCAGCCCTTCCGCTTCGATCATCGCGAGCGAGGCCTTCAACCCGTTCATCAAACCGACCGGCGGCGTATAGGGGAAAGCGTTGTTGGCGTAGCCCTTGGCCATATCGCGCACATCAAAGAAGGTGCGCGGCAGGGTCGCGGTGTCAACCGCTTTCATCGCCTTTCCGGAAAAGCCGACGATGGCCAGACCGGCGGGCAGCATGAAGCCCTTCTGGCTGCCGGTCACGGCAACATCAACGCCCCATTCGTCCATCCGGAAATCCATCGACCCGATGGAGGATACGCCATCGACGAACAACATCGCCGGGTGGTTTGCAGCGTCCAGCGCACGACGCACAGCGGCGATATCAGACTTCACACCGGTCGCAGTTTCGTTATGCGTCGCCAGAACCACCTTGATGCTGTGGGATTTGTCGGCGCGCAAAATCTCTTCGTACTTGTCGGCGGGCAAGCCCTGCCCCCAAGGGGTCTCAACAATCTGAAC
>NZ_JAKDLJ010000427.1 GCF_030452865.1 Pseudorhodobacter sp. | reverse complement strand
CTATCTCGTTGCCGTCGGCCTGTTCGATTTGCGTTTCTCATGATTGTGACGCAACCAAGGCTTTCGGTGAATTTTAGATAGACGCAGGGCAGCCGCGCAACAACACACCAATTGTGACCTTCTGTTACAATGGTACAGCAAAGCGCCGGAAACCTGCCGATGTTTGCGTAACCCATTGCCATCAAACATGAAAAAGGCCCGCCGGGGCGGGCCTTTTCGATGAAGATTTGATCGGATCAGTTCGCCTGGCGCCGCAGGAAGGCCGGGATCTCGATCCGCTCCTGGTCCGAATTCATCTCCGGCTCTTCGTCATAATGGGTGACCGGGGGTTGCTGACGCGCGGTTTGCGGTGCTGCGGGGCGTTCCGCATGGCCGTCACTATGCCCCGCCATCCGGTTGATCAGCGAGCCGATGCCGAAGCGCGGGCGCGGTGCTTCGGCGGCGGCCTGGCGCTGCGTCGGTTGCGGTGCCACTGCCGGGCGCTGCTGGCCCGGAGCCTTGTGAACGGCGGCTTGCAGACGGGCCATCGCCTCGGGCGACGGAGTGCCGGTCGGGCGCGGGCGCGGTGCCACGAAATCCGCCCCATCCGAATTCAGCGTTGCTGCGATGGAACGGGGTTGCGGCGCCGGTTGCGGACGATAGGCCGGCGGCGGCAGATCGTCGGATTGCACAACAGCATCATATTCCTCATCTGCGTCAAATGCGACGGGGGATTCGCGGTCGAACAGGCTTGGAGCATCTTCCGCGACAGCGGCGGGCCGCTGTTGTTGCGGTTGTGGCGCAGGTGTCTGTGTCATCGTTGCCGAGGACACTGACAGCGCCGGGCGCATCGGTTCTGCTTTCGGTTCCGGCTCCGGTGCGGTGAAGCTGGATGGCAACGGTTTAGCCATTGAGCGGCGCACAACCGGGGTTTCGGTTTGTGAGACATTGGCATCAATGCCGGTCGCGACAACGGAAACCCGCAACGTGCCTTCCATCGACGTGTCAAGCGTGGAGCCAACGATGATATTCGCGTCAGGGTCGACCTTTTCACGAATGATATTGGCCGCTTCGTCAAGCTCGAACAGCGTCAGGTCATAGCCGCCGGTGATATTGATCAACACGCCTTTGGCGCCATGCAGGCTGATTTCATCGAGCAACGGGTTTGCAATCGCCTTTTCCGCAGCTTCAACGGCGCGGTTTTCACCTTCTGCCTCGCCGGTGCCCATCATCGCTTTGCCCATTTCGTCCATCACGGCGCGGACATCGGCGAAGTCGAGGTTGATCAGGCCCGGGCGGACCATCAGATCAGTCACGCCTTTGACGCCCTGGTACAGCACGTCATCGGCCATCGCGAAGGCTTCGGTGAAGGTGGTGCGTTCATTGGCCAGACGGAACAGATTCTGGTTCGGAATGATGATCAGCGTGTCGACAACTTTCTGAAGCGCTTCAATGCCTTCTTCGGCTTGCCTCATGCGTTTGTTGCCCTCAAAGCTGAATGGCTTGGTGACAACGCCAACGGTCAGAACACCCAATTCCCGCGCGGCCTGCGCGATGATCGGTGCAGCCCCGGTTCCGGTGCCGCCACCCATCCCGGCGGTGATGAAGCACATATGCGCCCCGGCCAGATGGTCAACGATTTCCTCGATGGTTTCCTCGGCAGCGGCGGCGCCAACGCTCGGGCGCGCACCGGCCCCCAGACCTTCGGTCACTTTCAGACCCATCTTGATATTCGCCGAAGCGCGGCTTTGTTGCAGCGCCTGCGCGTCGGTGTTGGCGACGACGAATTCGACACCCTCAAGCTGCTGGTCGATCATGTTGTTGACCGCGTTGCCGCCAGCCCCACCGACCCCGAAAACCGTGATCCGCGGCTTCAACTCTTCGCGTTGCGAAGTCATCATCAGATTAAGTGCCATTACAATCCGCCTGCCTTTGAGTGTCCCTGCGCCTTTTTGGCGCTTTCAGTCCCATATCCTTGCAACCCTAACCGTTACTGCGCCCAAGGTCACTATAAAAACACGTTTTCGCCACAAAATATGGGCGAAAACCTGCCACGTTCTGCGGCATTTCGGGTAGCGCGCAGGATATTGTGGTTACCAGTTGTCCTTGAACCATTTCAATGCCCTCTTGAGTGACCGCGCGGGGTAGCGTTCGGCGGGAATATCGAAATCCCACCACTCATCCTGTGGATGTGCGGCGAACAGGCACAACCCCACGGCGGAGGCAAAAGCCGGTCCCGTCACTGATTGCGGCAAGCCCTGCACCCGCAACGGACGGCCAAGGCGCACCCGCTGACCAAGGATGCGCGCGGCCAGCCCGTCGAGGCCCGGTATCTGGCTTGCGCCCCCGGTCAGAACGATTTGCTGGCTTGGCAAATGGTCAAAGCCCGCCGCATCCAGTCGCGCGCGCGCTTCTTCCAGAATCTCCTCGACCCGTGGGCGCATGATGCCGATCACCTCGGTCCGGCTGACCTGCCTTCGGTCCTTTTCCCAATCGCCGGAGTCGCCGCCAATCTCGATCATTTCGCGATCGTCCATGCCGGTTGCATGCACGCCGCCGAACTTGGTTTTGATGCGTTCGGCGGTCGTCAAAGGCACCTGCAAGCCCTTGGAAATGTCGGAGGTGACGTGATCGCCGCCCATCCGCACAGAATCGGCATAGATCATGTGCTTTTTCATAAAGACCGAAATCCCGGTGGAACCACCGCCCATGTCGATACAGGCCGCACCCAGCTCCTGCTCATCCTCCACCAGCGATGAAATTCCCGAAACGTAAGCGGATGATGCCATGCCCGCCAGTTCCAGATCGCAGCGTTTCAGGCAATAGATCAGGTTTTGCACCGCCGCCGCATCCACGGAAAGCAAGTGTAGATCGCAGGACAACCGGTTGCCGATCTGCCCACGCGGATCGCCCAGGCCGGATCGGTGGTCCAGCGCGAAATTC
>NZ_JAKDLJ010000062.1 GCF_030452865.1 Pseudorhodobacter sp. | reverse complement strand
GGCACTTCGGGCAGGCGGAACGCTTCGGCAGGGGCAGGATCACCCGTCAGTTGCACCGCCGAGGTGATGCTGATTTCGGCGAAATTGACCGATTTCAGCGCCGCGAGCAGCGCCTCATCCTCAATATGCACCACCGGAGCCGCTTCCAGACTGGCACCGATCACCTTGGCCGTGCGCTGCACCTCCAAAGCCGCAATCGTGGCGCGGCGGGCAGCGCGGATGCCGACCCATTTCGCCGCCAGATCGGGGTTGAGCCAGCCTTCCGGCGTGCCGGGCATGTCTTGCAGATGCACCGAGCTTTGCGCGCCGGGGAAACGCGACAGCCAGACATCCTCCATCGTGAAGACCAGAACCGGGGCAAGCCATGTCGTCAGGCGGTGGAACAAAAGGTCCAGCACGGTGCGGGCGGCACGGCGGCGCAGGCTGTCAGCCGGGTCGCAATAAAGCGCGTCTTTGCGCACGTCAAAGAACACGGCGGAAAGGTCTGTGGTGGCAAAGGTGAACACCTTTTGGAACACGCCCTGGAAGTCGAAAGTCGCATAGCCCTTGCGCACTTCGGCATCGAGTTCGGCCAAACGGTGCAGCACCCATTGCTCCAGCTCCGGCATATCTTCGCGTTCCACCCGCTCGGCATCGGTGAAACCGGCAAGGTTGCCGAGCATGAAGCGCATGGTGTTGCGCAAGCGGCGATAGCTGTCAGCGGTGCCTTTCAGGATTTCCTTGCCGATGCGCTGGTCAACCGTGTAATCGGTTTGCGCCACCCAAAGCCGCAGGATATCGGCGCCGTATTCCTTGATGATCTCTTGCGGCACCACCGTATTGCCGATGGATTTGGACATTTTCATGCCCTTTTCATCCAGCGTAAAACCATGCGTCACCACATTGCGATAAGGCGCGCGGCCGAGCGTGCCGCAGGCCTGCAACAGCGAGGAATGGAACCAGCCGCGATGCTGGTCGGTGCCTTCCATATAGACATCGGCAATGCCGTCTGCAGTGCCATCCGGGCGGTCACGCAGCACGAACGCATGGGTGGAGCCTGAGTCAAACCACACATCCAGAACATCAAAAATCTGATCATACGCGTCTGGGTCATGCAGGCCTGCAAGGGTTTTTTCCTTGAAGCCTTGCACATACCAAACATCAGCCCCGTCTACCTCAAACGCATCGGCGATGCGTTGGTTGACTTTTGGGTCACGCAAAAGGAAATCCGCATCGGTCGGTTTCGCGCCCTTTTTGATGAAACAGGTCAGCGGCACGCCCCAAGCGCGTTGGCGTGACAGCACCCAATCGGGCCGCGCCTCGATCATCGAATGCAGGCGGTTGCGGCCGGACTGCGGCCACCATTTCACCAGCTTGTCGATAGAGGTCAGCGCGCGGCTGCGGATGGTGTCGCCGTTCTGGCCCAGACCGTCATCCAGCTTTTTATCAATGGCAACAAACCATTGCGGCGTGTTGCGGAAGATCAGCGGCGCTTTGGAGCGCCATGAATGCGGGTAGGAATGTTTGACCTTGCCCTTGGCCAGCAGCTTTCCGGCATAGGCCAGTTGCTTGATGACCGAGACATTGGCCGGGCCTTCCTTGCCCTCTTGGGTCAAGATCGCCTCACCGCCGAACAGCGGCAGGTCTTTGCGATAGGAGCCGTCGGGTTCGACATTATAGGTCATCGGCAAGCCGAATTTCAGGCCGATCTGATAGTCGTCGTCGCCGTGGCTCGGCGCGGTATGAACAAACCCGGTGCCTGCATCATCGGTGACATGATCGCCGGGGAGCATGGGGACGTCATAGTCCCATTCGCCGTTTGCGCCGTCAATACCGCGGAAGGGGTGGGCGAGGGTCAGGGCGGCGAGTTCATCGGCGGATACATCGCGCAAGCGCGCAACCATTCCTTCGTCCAGCTTGGCGGCGGCAAAAACAGACGCGGCTAACTCGTTCGCCACAATCAATCGCTCGATATCCTTGGGTTGAGTGTTCTCCAGTTCACGCTTTACTTCAAAAAGCCCATAGCGAATGTCTGGCCCGAAACAAACCGCCCGGTTTTGCGGAATCGTCCATGGGGTTGTAGTCCAAATAACAACTTGAGCAGTCTCCAGAGACCGCACACTTTCGACATATTGGTCAATCGCGCTATCTGGATTTTTGGGATCTCTGCTTGGGAAAAGCCCTGAGAACGTTGAATCATCAAGCGAACCCACAATAGCTTGGTCACTTTGAATTTGCTCGCCGACCACCGGAAACCGCACCCAGATCGTGTGGCTGGTATGGTCGTGATACTCCACCTCCGCCTCAGCCAAAGCGGTTTTCTCCACCGGCGACCACATCACGGGTTTTGAGCCTTGATACAGCGAGCCGTTCATCAAGAACTTCATAAACTCCGCCGCGATCACCGATTCCGCGTGGTAATCCATCGTCAGATAGGGGTCGGCCCAATTCCCCGTGACGCCAAGGCGCTTGAATTCCTCGCGCTGGATATCGACCCAACCGGCGGCGAAACTGCGGCATTCCTGACGGAAATCAACGATATTCACCGCGTCCTTGTCCAGACCCTTCTTGCGGTATTGCTCCTCGATCTTCCATTCGATCGGCAGGCCGTGGCAATCCCAACCCGGCACATAGCGCGCGTCATAGCCCATCATCTGATGGCTGCGCACGATGATATCCTTGATGGTTTTGTTCAGCGCGTGGCCGATGTGCAAATGGCCGTTGGCATAGGGGGGGCCATCGTGCAGCGTGAAGGGCGCACGCGCGGTCTTGTCGCGAAGGCGGTCATAGACGCCGATGTTTTCCCAATGTGCCAGCCATTCGGGTTCCCGCGCAGGCAGGCCCGCGCGCATCGGAAACTCGGTTTCAGGCAGAAAGACGGTATCACGGTAGTCGGGCGTATCGGCGCACATCGGGGCGGTTCCTTACGGATCAAAATGGAGGGGGACAGGCAAGATCGGGCCGCGCGGGGGGCGGCGAAGGGCATCCCGGCGTCTGAAGTGTTCAGATCACCGGGCGGCTAATTCGTGCAATTCTCGCGTATATCTGTCGCATGAGGCGGGTTATACGCGGGCGCAGCGCCATGGTCCAGTGACGGCGTGCAGCAAATGAGGGTGCGGATGCGGGTGGCGATTGCAGGGGCGGGAATCGGCGGCTTGGCGGTGGCGGCGCTGCTGGCCAAGGCGGGGCTTGAGGTGGCGCTTTATGACCAGTTCGATGCGCCGCGCGCCGTAGGTTCCGGTCTGGTGATCCAACCCGTCGGCCTTGCGGTGCTGGACCTGTGCGATGCAGGCGCAGAGGCGCGGGCCATGGGCCAGCATATCGCGCGGATGCTCGGGCGGGAGGTGACGCGCGGGCGGCGGGTTCTGGATGTGAGTTATGACCGCGAGGGGCGCAAGGAGTTGCAGGGCTTGACCATCCACCGCGCCGCTTTGCATGGCGCACTTCTGGCGGCGGCAGGGCGCTTGGGGGTGGCGGTGGTGCCGTCCTCCCTGGTGGCCGCCGCCCCGATGGCCGGTGCAAAGCGCAAATTGCAAATGGCGGATGGGCGGGTTGAAGGGCCGTTCGATCTGGTGATCGACGCCAGTGGGGCCGGGTCGGCGCTGTCGCCGTTGCGCGCGCGGCCCCTGCCCTATGGGGCGATCTGGGGGACGGTGCCCTGGCCCGATGCCACGACGCTGCCCGCCGATCAACTGTCGCAACGCTATTTCAAGGCCCGTCACATGATCGGCGTCATGCCCTTGGGCCAGGTGCCGGGGCGCATCGGGCCGCAAGCCGCGCTTTTCTGGTCAATGCGGCGCGATGAACTGGCGCAGTGGCCAAGCCGTGACGCAACCGAATGGAAGCAGCAGGCCGCGACACTCTGGCCCGAAATGCACCCCTTTCTTGCAGAGATTGTCACCACCGCCCAGATGACGCCGGCAAGCTACACCCACGGCAACCTGCGCCGCCCCTACGCAGATCGCCTCGCCTTCATCGGCGACGCCGCCCACCGCGCCAGCCCGCAACTCGGCCAAGGCGCGAACATGGCCTTGCTCGATGCCCTGGCGCTGTCCCTCGCGCTGCAACGCGGCCCGCTCGAGCAGGCGTTGGCAACCTGCGCCCGGATGCGACGCTGGCATGTGCGGATCTACCAAGGGATGAGCGCGGCATTCACCCCGCAATATCAGTCCGATAGCCGCGTCTTGCCTGCTCTGCGCGATTGGGCGCTGGCGCCCTTGTCGCTGACATGGCCACTGCCGCGCATCCTGTCGCGCCTTGTCGCGGGGGAGTTGATCCCACCTCTGGCGGGCGAAGCGTTCCCTACGCGCGCATTTCATCTTGGCCTAAATACCTAAAACCGACCCTTCACACGGTCCCGCCGCCCGATTTACCGGGAAAGCCGTCGAACACACCCGCCAGCGCGCGGCTGATCACATTCGTCACTTTCGGGCGTGGCAAAGCCACAAAGGGCATCGGGCGACACAATTCCATCGCCGCGATGCCAACCCGTGCAGTCAACGCGCCATTGACCACGCCTTCGCCGAAACGCCGCGAAAGTTTGCTGAGTATCCCGCCGCCCGCAACGGAGCCAATCAGATCATCGCCCAAGGCCAACGCCCCGGTAGCCAGCAGATAAGTGAACACGCGGCGCAAGAGTTTCAGGCTGCCAAGCGTGCCCGAACGCCCGCCATACAGCGCCGCGACCTTGCGGATCATCGAGAGGTTGGAGAACAGCGCCACCGCCACATCGGCCAAGGCCAAAGGCACCAGCGCGGTCACCATGGCGACGCGACGGGCGGCGGCCTCGATCTCCGCCCGCGCGGCCAGATCGAGGGGGCCAAGCAATTCAACTTCGGTCAGGTTCAGCAAGGCATCGGCATCCAGCACCTCCGCCCGCCGCTCCGCCAACCTCGCCATGCCCCAGCGCAGGTCGGCGCGGTGGTGGTAAAGCCCGGTCAGATGATCCGTGACCTTCGCCGCCCCTTTCAATTGCGCCGAAACCCGCGCCTCCACCGCTTCCGCCCGCAGATGATCCAACCGTCCCAGCCGGTAGAACCCCAACGCCTCACGCAGCGCAAGTGCGACCAACACCAGCACGGCAAGCCCGGTCAAGCCAAACGCGGCCCAGCCGAGCACCGAATTGCGTGCCAGCAACCCCGTGACGAAATCATAGATCGCGACCGAGATCATGAAGCTGAACAGCGCGCCAAGCACCCAGATCGCGAGACGCGCAAGACCGGAGGCAGGGGTGGCCATCACCGCCGCTGCCGCCGTCACTGCCCGGCCTTCCGGCAGTCCCAGATCAGGCACCGGCGGCGCGTCCGACGGGGTTTGCGCTGCTGTGTCTTCCAGATCAATCAGGACGGGTTTGGCCATGGTCGCTCCTTTCCGTCAGCCCAACCGGTCGCCGAGCAAGAACTCGGCGGCACGGTCAAGCCGGATATGCGGCGGCCCTTCGCCGGGGCGCAGGGTCAGTTTGGCAGGCGCAAAGGCCATGATGGAATAGTCAGCATCGAGCCATGCCGCCTCCCCCTTGCGGGCGGGACCGATCAGATGGTTCGGATCCTCGGGCAGATGCCCAGCAAACATCGCGGCCTGTTTGCCGTTTTCCAGCGTGCCACGCACGAGGTCCAGCGTCTGGCCATCATGCTCGCGGGTTTCCTCCACCGTGGCGCGCAATGCGGCCAGCGACATCGCACGGGTTTCGGCACCTGCAAATGCGGCGCGGTCCCGCGCCTCCCGCAGCAGCGCCTCGGTGATCGCGGTCAGGCGGGGGTGTTGGGTGTGGTGCAGATGATCGGCCTTGGTGGCTGCGAACAGGATTTTATCGACTCGTTTTCCCAGCAGGAGCGACCTGAGAAAGCCGTTTTGGCCGGGGCGAAAGGCACCAAGAATTTCTGCCATCGTGCGGCGCATATCCTCCAGCGCCATCGGCCCGGCATGGATTGCGCCAAGCACATCCATCAACACGACCTGCCGGTCGATGCGGGCGAAATGATCGCGGAAGAACGGCTTGATGACGCGGGATTTATAGGCCTCGAACCGCCGCTCCATCTCGCGCCACAGGCTGCCACGCGGGGTTTGGCCGGGTTTCGGCAAGGGCGCGAAGGTCAGCACCGGGCTGCCCGCCAGATCGCCGGGCAGCAGGAAGCGCCCCGGCGTACAATCCGACCAACCCGCGATACGCGCGGCTTGCAGATATTCGGTGAACCGGGCAGAAAGCGCCTGCGCCCGTGGCTCCTCCAACCGCAGGGCACCATCTTCGGCACGCGCCATCGCCATGAAATCCGCCGCCTCCGGCCGATGCGCAATCCGCTCCAGCGTCGCCTCCGACCAGTCGGCATAGCTTTTGCCCAGAAGCGCCAGATCGAGCAACCATTCGCCGGGATAGTCGATGATGTCGAGATGGACCGTGCGCGGGCCGGTGAAACCGCCGATCAGGCCACCGAAGAACCCTGAAGGCCGCACCCGCAGCGACAGCCGCAGTTCCGATATCGCACGGGTGCTGTCCGGCCAATGCGGATTGGCACCGGTCAGGGCGGCAAGATGGGTTTCATAGTCAAAGCGCGGCAAGGTGTCATCGGGTTGCGGTTGCAGGAACGCCGCCTCAATCCGGCCCGCCGCGCTGAATTGCGGCATCCGGCCGCGATCGAGCAGATTGGCAACAAGGCTGGTGATGAATACGGTCTTGCCTGCACGCGAAAGCCCGGTGACGCCAAGGCGGATCACCGGTTCGAGCAGCGCCTCCGACACACCGGAAACCGCAGTTTCAACGCTTCGGCCAATGCCATCCTTCAAACCACCCAGCACGCAACACCTGTTTTCACCCTCTTTGCGATAGATAGGCACGAGATGCCCGCAGATCAAAGGGGCAAAGCGCAACAGGGCTTGTCAGGCGCCATACCCACGCGGTAACCGGAGGCATGCCACGTTATGCGCTGAAAATCGAATACCACGGGGGGCCGTTCAACGGCTGGCAACGTCAGGCCGCGGGACAACCGACGGTGCAGGGCGCTGTGGAAGCCGCGTTGGGACGGCTGGAACCGGGACCGCACACGATTGCCGCCGCCGGGCGTACCGATGCGGGGGTACACGCACTGGGCCAGGTCGCACATTGCGATTTGGTAAAGATTTGGGATCCGTTCCGCCTCGCCGGGGCGATCAACGCGCATATTCGGCCGCTGCCGGTGGCAGTCGTGGCCTGTGCCGAAGTCGCAGACAGCTTTCACGCCCGGTTTTCGGCGGTGGAACGGCGCTACATATTCCGCCTGGTCAGCCGCCGCGCCGCCGTTACCCATGACGCGGGCCTGGTCTGGCAAGTCGGACACCGGCTTGATGCGGACGCGATGCGCGAGGGCGCGCGGCATCTGATCGGGTTGCACGATTTCACGACGTTCCGGTCCAGCATGTGCCAAGCTGCTTCCGCCATCAAGACACTCGACGAGATCGGGATCGAGGTGTTGGACTACCCCGGTGGTCAAGAATACCGCTTCACCCTTTGTGCGCGGTCCTTCCTGCACAATCAGGTCCGCTCCATCGTCGGATCGCTGGAACGGGTCGGTGCCGGAAGCTGGGCGCCGGATCAGATCCGTCAGGCGCTGAACGCCGCAGATCGCGCCGCCTGTGGCCCCGTCTGCCCGCCACAAGGGCTTTACCTGAGCGGAGTGGGGTATCTCGCCGATCCGTTCGCTGCATGATAGCGGTCGCGGGGGCTTTCCGCCCCCCCTTCGGCTTGAGCCGAATTCCCCCCCGAGGATGTTTTTGCAGAGAAGACATCATTTGCGCTCCAAGCATCCCGGTCCCCTCTCGATGCCACAGGCGAAACTCAAAGGTTCTGCGAAGTGCTCAGTGAGTCAGGCACCCTGTCGGGGGATTGCTCCAGCCGCAGGGTGCCGTCTCCTCTGGCGATCATCGGCTTCCCAGCCTGTACCGCACTTCCTGTTCTGAGGAAGGATGGTTGACGAATTATTAAAATATGCCCTTTTGCCAACGTCTTCTCTGCAAAAATATCCTCGGGGGGGAATTGGCCGCAAGGCCAAGGGGGGGCGGAAAGCCCCCCGCCCCGGCCATCTGGCAGCGCTTCAGTTCAAATCCTTGAGAAGCCGTCCGTGGCGTCGCAGTTCGGTCAGGACGGTGCCGAAAGTCGTAAGCCCCTGACCCTGAAGCATTGGCAGCAGCTTCAGGAAGGCATCCGCTGTGGCGACGGAATCGCCGATGGCAGTATGGCGGGCTTCCTCGGGGATCGTGATGCCAAGACGGTGGGTCAACGCGTCGAGGCTATGGACTTCATGCTGACCAAAGACCACCGCGGACAGCAGAACGGTGTCAAGAATCGGGTTGTCGAACCGCGCGCCGATCACCGCTTCCTTGCGGCGCAGGAATTCCATGTCAAACGGTGCATTGTGTGCGATCAGCACCGCGCCCTCGGCAAATTTGTGAAAAGCGCGTCCGACTTCGGCGATATCCGGTGCACCGACCACCATCGCTTCGGTAATGCCGTGCACAGCAGTCGATGATGCGGGGATCGACCGTCCGGGATTGACCAGCGTGTCGAACACCTCCCCTTCAACCCGTTTGCCGTTGACGATGCGAACGGCGGCGATCTGCACCACCTCATCATCTTGTGCAGGCAAAAGCCCGGTGGTTTCGGTATCAAAGACCACATAGGTCAGACCCGCCAGATCGGCCTCTGCCACCGCTGCGTTGCGGGCCTTCCCGAGCAGGTCGAAATCATAGACCACAGCGCGCGCGATCGGTTTCGGCCTTGGTCCTGCGCGGCGGGTGATGTGCAGGGGCAGACAGACCGCCTGATTGCCTTCCGCCAGCGTTTCCGGCCAGATTTCTGTCGCGTGGCGGGTCAGGACATAGCGGGCGGCAATGCCCGGAACATCGTCGTCCAGCGGCGCGTCGAGCCAGCTTTCCAACTGCGCCACACGCAGCGCCGGGCCTTGCCAGCACAGGCGCATCAGGGCGGTGCTGCCGTCCTCCTCTACCGCGATCCGCAGCGACTCAAGACCGAACAGTTCTGCCACGCGCCCCGCTACATGCGCCAGGAGCGCCACCACCTCAAACCCGTCGCCGCGCAGCAACAAGGGTGCGTCTTGCGCGGTCAGCGTCACCCCCCGGCCTTCCAGCCTTGCGCGCAGACCATCGGTCAGGTCCGCCAGCCGCATCGGCGTGCGCGGAATGGTCTCCGCATGGCCATCCTCTTGTTGGCGGGCGAAGTCGATCACCGCGCGGCTCAAGCCTTCCGCCTCCTGGCGCAAGGCTTGGTCAAGCGCGGGCGGCGTTGGCGCATCGCTGGGCATCACCGCAAGCAAGGCGCGCAGATTGGCGGCAGGTCGGCGCACGCGGTCCAGCACCTCGGCCAGCAGCGCCTCCCGCCTCGCTTGCAGCGCCAGATCGGCGGTAACATCCCGCAGCGTCAGCACATAGCCGGGTGCGGCCTGCGTATCGCCGGGCAGCAGCCGCATCCGCGCGGCAAGGATTTCACCGCCTGCCCGTGTCGCGCACAGAAGATCAGAGGCGGCGTCGGCATCCTCTGCCTCGATCAGCCGGCGATAGGCGTGGCGGATCGGGCCTTCGCGCAGGTAATCGAACAGCTTGCGGTTCAGCCCCGGTGCCACCCCTTTTGCCGCCGCCCCGATCAGCGTGACAGCGGTGCCGTTGTAGAACACAAGCTGATGATCGCCCGAGCAAAGCACCACCCCGACCGGCACATCCGACAGGAGTGCGGCCAGCCGGTCCTTTTCCGCCATCAGCCGCCTGGTTTCGCGCGCCACCGCTTCGGCCAGTGCGCCGCGGGTTTCCCGCAGTGTCAGTGCCGTCGCTTGCGCGGCGGGTGCCAGATCGCCGAGATAGCGCGCTGGGGTCGCATCAATCGCGGCGGAAACATCGGCATGGGCGCGGGCGCGCAGCGCACCAGCCAGAAGGTCGATGGGTTTGGAAACATTGATGTCGAACAGATACCAAACCGCCGCCGTGAGCCCCAGCACGCCGAAACCGCCGATCAATCCGGCCTGCACAAAGGCGTTGAGCGTTTCCGGCGCGCCAAGGCGCGCGTAACCCTGCACCAGACCCGCAGAGAGCAAAAGCACCGCACCCAGTGCGAGGGCTGCAAAGAACAAAAAGACCCGTATCCGAAGGCTCAGGCGCGCAAGTCCGGTTGTTTTGTCCTGGTTCATCTGCCCCCCCCGTGCTGCATTGCTTCCCTTCATGCGTGCCGCTCGCGTAACTTAATCCTCCAGCAGCCGGCGCACCTCTGCGCGCAATTCCGCAAGTTCGAAGGGTTTGGAGATGAAGCCATCGGCCCCGAGTGCCAACCCCTTTTTCCGCTCGATCGCGGAACCGCGTGCCGTCATCATCAGGATCCGGATCGCCGCAAGTGCCGGGTCAAGCCGCATCGCCTGACAAATCTCATACCCCGACATTTCCGGCAGCATCACATCGAGCAGCACCAGATCGGGGCGCAGATCGCGGATGCGCGGTAGCGCATCGGCCCCGTTTGCCACGCGGTCATGGGCATAGCCTTCGCGCGTCAGCAGATAATCAAGCGCGAGGGCGATGTTGTCTTCATCCTCCACCACCAGAACCGTGTATTTCTTGCTTTCATCAGTCGGCATCATTCACCCTTCCTGACAGGCAGCCCTTTGCAATTCATCATCCGCACCCACATCCGTCCATTGGCCCCCGGTCAGGGTGCCATCCGGTGCAACCTCTGCCCCCTCCACCAGATCGGCGCGGCGGTTGCCGGCGCAATCAAAGGCAAGCGACACGCGGCGTGTCGGAACCCAGCGTTGCACAAGCAGCACATCACCGCGGCGGATCGCCGGGTTCGCCTCGCTGATTTTCATGCCGGGGCGGTCAAAGGCCGCAAACCGCGTCGCGACCGGAAACAGATAGCTCCACGGCCGGTAAAGCACCTTGTCGGTCGGCGCAGACAGGATGACCACCTGCGCCGGAAGTGCTGCCGTGGTGCGGGCGTACCAAGTGTATTCGTTCCAGATCGAGAACAGCAACATTCCAAGCCCGATGGAGGCCGGCAATGCCCATTTCGGAAAGCGTCCGCGCGTCAGGTGGCGCAGCACGATAACCACGCTTGCACAGGCGGCACCGGCGGCGATAGTGGCGATCATATCCATCAGCATCGGGCGGGGTCTTTCACGAACGGACACCACGGGCCTGGCCGATGGCGGATTGCATGGTGCGCACCACGACGAACGCATCGCGCAGATGCGAGCGTTCAAAGTCCGACAGATCGGAGGGTGCCATGAAGTTGTCGGGTTTGCGCCCGGCCCGGATTTGCCGGGTCTGGTTTTCCAACCGGATTTCGGCGATGAGGTCATACGCCTCCACCAGATCCCGCGCGCCGGAGGGGGAGATGACGCCCGCCTCCGCCGCCCGCAGCAGGCGCGCGCGGGTGTTGACGGCGGGCAGCTTGCCGATCAGCGCATAGACGCGGCCAAGGTCGGTGACAGGCACGACGCCGGAGTGTTTCAGGTCAATCTGGTTCTTGTTCTCACCGGAGCGGATGGTGGCAAAGCCGCGCAGCAGGCCAAGGGGTGGCGCGTGTTTCAGGCTGTTGGCGACCATATGCGCAACAAAGATCGAGTTGCGCGCCGCCAGTTCCAGCGTTTCGGCCTGCAAATCGCGGAACAGGCTGGCGGCACCGCCGATGGGGCGCAGGTCGAACATCACGCTTGCCAGCATTTGCGCCTTCGGGTCCGGTGCCGCGACCCATTTGCGGAAATAGTCGCGCCAAACCCGCACAGGCTGGCACCATTCCGGATTGGTCGCCATCATGTCGCCGGGGCAATAGAAATAGCCCGCCGCATCCAACCCGTCGCTGACAAACTTCGCCAGCGCAGCGAAATAAGGCATGTCTGCCGCTGTCACGCGGTCATCCAGCATCAGGCAATTGTCCTGATCGGACACGCCGGTCTGCTCCTGCCGCCCTTGCGATCCGCATGCGAGCCAGAGGTACGGGACCGGCGGCGGGCCGAGCGTCGCCTCTGCCAGTTTCAGCAGGCGACGGGTGACGGTATCGGCAATATCTGTGATCAACCGCGTCACCACCTCATGCGGGCTTTTGGAGCCGACAAGCTGTGCCAGAAGGGCCGGGATGCGCCCGGTCACCGCGGCCATATCCGCCACGGTTTCCGCCATTGCCGCATCGCGCACGAGGCTGGCAGAGGACACTGCTTGAAACCGGGTCAGATCAGTTTGCGTCACCATGCCGACCAAGGTTTTCCCCTGCACCACCGGCAAATGCCCAATCCGGCGCTCCAGCATGATATGCAGAATGTCAGAGCCGAGATCGTCCGGGGAAAGCGTCACCGGATCGCGGGTCATCACGCTGGCGACGGGTCGGGACGGGTCGAGCCCGGTCGCCAGTACCTTGCCGGTCAGATCGCGGGTGGTGACAATGCCTTGAAACTGGCCATCCTGCACAATGCCAAGGCTGGAGACATGGGCATCACGCATCGCAGCGGCGGCAGTCTGGATGCTCGCCTCGGGGCCAATCGTGATCGGGTCACGCGCCATCAGATCGGCAACCTTCTGCGTCGCGAGATCGGCACGCCGCGCCTCCCCTGCCCGGCCGCGGCTGAAATACCGCGCGAAGGCGGGGATGCCGGCGATCAAGCGCTGAAACTCCGGCTTCGGCAGCATCAGGGTCACGGTGTTTTCGGTGGTGCGCGCAGAGGTGACGGCCAGGCCGTCGCGCATCAATCCACGCTCCCCGAACGAGTTGCGCGGGCCGAGCAGCGAGACAAGCCCGCCCGACTGTTCCAGCACCTCCACCGAGCCGCGTTTGACAAGGTAAATCCCGGCGAGCATTTCGCCGATGTGGTAAATCTCTGCCCCGGCGGGGAATTCCTGACGGTGAAACTGGCTCGCGACACGCGCCATGTCATCGGCACCGAGCGTGTCATAGGGATGGACGGTTTCCAGAAA
>NZ_JAKDLJ010000426.1 GCF_030452865.1 Pseudorhodobacter sp. | reverse complement strand
TCCGCGATAGTCATCCGCCACCTCAACCAGATGAACCCAATCGCTGGGCCCCACACCACCCTTCGCGTTGAACTTATAGGCTGAGAGATCAATCGCGCCCGTGGTATTGCCGTGATAACCGTGATCCGGCGTAATCATGTCGCGCCCGCCGGTCGCTGCTCGGGCCAGTCGAAGCGCCAGTTCATTGGCTTCGGAGCCGGAATTGACGAAGAAACAAACCGAGAGCGGATCGGGCAGTTTCGAGGTGATTTTTTTGGCAAAACTCACTTGGGCGGGGTGCAGATAGCGGGTGTTGGAATTCATCCGCAGCAACTGATCGGCGGCTACGGCCTGAATGCGCGGGTGCGCGTGGCCCACATGCGGCACGTTATTATAGGCGTCCAGATACGGCCTGCCCCATTCGTCGAACAAGTGGTGCCGCCAGCCCCGGACCAGCATCACCGGGTCGGCATAGCTTAATCGTAAATTGGTCCCAAACAGGCGCGCGCGGTCTGCCTGCACCTGCGCCTTATCGGTCGGCAGGTAGGCAACTTGGGCATCGGCCAGGTTGAGCAAGGCCGCAGGATTGGGGCAAACTGCATTCCAAAAGACCAGATCATCGGGGTCAGCGACGCCGGGCCAGTCCTGACCCATGCCGTCAGTGGTCAGCGCAAGTTGGAAATGTACATGCGGTGCCCAGCCGCCCGATTGGGTTACATCTCCGAGACGGGCAAAACCTTCGCCGGCGGCGATCGTCTGACCAATATGCAGCCGAGCACAAACATCAGGGTCAAGATGGCCGTAAAGGGTGAAAAATGCAGCACCATTCGGCGTTTGATGCTGCAAGATCACCACGCCACCATAGTCCAAGTGGTCAGTACGATTCTCAAGGGTGTGGACCACGCCCGCAAGCGGGGCATGCAATTCGGTGCCTGCCTTTGTGAACGCATCGACCGCCAAATGCACCGTGCGCCGGTTCGACGCCTTCCATGGCCCAAGCCGGAATGCGGGCGCGGTATAGATCAGCCGAGGCTCATTGTAATAGCCCAGCCAGATATCGGCGCTGTCAAATTCCTGCCCGATCACCGCCGCCTCAGCCAGCGGTAAATCGAACGGATTGCGTGGGCTGGTCGAATTTTCCACCGACAGGCTGCCCATGGGGGCTGCGTCCAGCGATTTCCCCATCAGCGGCGCAAAACTGCCACGCTGCACGTCAAGCCATGCCAGAACACGCGGCGCGGCATCAGTCACCGGCAGGCCACATGCCGCACGCAACCGCAGGCTGATCAGTCCGGCATTCACCGTCGCGCTTTGCAAGAAGGCCCAAGCTGGTTGTTGCGAGATGACCACATAAGGGTCGTCGGGGTTTTCCCGCGCCATCAGGGTCGAGTTGACCACGCTGACCGCAAGCCGCATGCGCAAAAGCGGCCAGATCATATCCACCTCAGCCGCCGTCAGTGGCCAAGCGGCATGATACCCTGCGACCACGGCTGCCAACGCCTGTTCAGGGTCGGCCTGATCCAGCACCATATAGGCGCAGGTTATCGCGAGGTCACAAACACGCGGGCTGGCGCACATATCGCCCAGATCAATCAAACCAGCCACTTGCGGCGCTTGGGCCAGCGAACCGCTGACGATAATGTTGTAATCGTTTACGTCATTGTGGATTGCGACGACGGGCAATGCTTCTAATTGCGGCTTGATAGCGCTGAAATCCGCCAGAATATCACCGATCAAAGCGCGGCGCTTCGGGTCGGTGATCACCCCCAACTCCTCGGCAATCCAATCGGCCTGCGTCAGGTTCCATTTGAAATCGCGGGCAAGTGACGGGTGGGTGAAATCCGCCAAGGCTCGGTCCATCGCGCCGACCGCCGCACCAACATCTGCCAAAAGATCGAACCCGTGTGGTCGCATATCGGCAAATGTCTTGCCTTCGATCCTTTCCAATACCCACACCAGCCGCTGCGCGCCATCTTGATCCGGGACAGAAACGAATGACGCACCGTCAAGGGCTTTGACGACACCCGGCACGCGCACCGCAGGGGCATGGGTCGCGATATGGTCAAGTGCGCGGCATTGCAGATCAATGAAGGCCGCATCGCAGCCCGCGCGCATGACCTTGAGCACGCAATCACGCGCACCAGCGGCCAGAAAGTTCAGATCATATTCGCCATCCAGCGCAACCAGCGTGGCCTCTATGCCCCAATGCCTGCGCAAAGCCTGTTGCCAGTGTTGTCCCATGGTTGGTCCTTGACGAAGTGATTGGATGTACAGGTTTTTGATCCTGCCCGGCCTGCGTTGCAGCAAGCCGGACAGGCAACACTCAGATATCGAAAGAAACACCCTGCGCAAGCGGCAATTCAGCGGAGTAATTGATCGTATTGGTGGCGCGCCGCATATAGCCCTTCCACGCGTCAGAGCCGCTTTCACGCCCGCCACCGGTCTCTTTTTCACCACCAAAAGCCCCGCCAATTTCAGCACCGGAAGTCGCGATGTTGATGTTGGCGATGCCGCAATCGGAGCCAGCGGCGCTGATGAACGCCTCAGCCTCACGGATGTTCATGGTGAAGATGCATGACGACAACCCCGCGCCGACCGCATTGTGCTGCGCCACGGCTTCATCCATATCCTCGTATTTCATGACATAGAGGATCGGCGCGAAGGTCTCCTCGCAGACGATGCCGCTTTGCTTGGGCATTTCAACCCGGGCCGGGCGCGCGTAATAACCGCCCTCCGCCCCCGCCACTGTGACACGCTCGCCACCTGTGACCTTGCCCCCAAGCTTGCGCGCCGCTTCAAGTGCGGCCTGCATCTGTTCAAACGCCTGCGCATCAATCAACGGCCCGACCAGCGCATCACTGTCCAAGGGGTTGCCGACCGAGACGCTTTCATAGGCTTTCTTCAACCCGGTCACCAACGGCTCATACACCGAAGAATGTACGAAC
>NZ_JAKDLJ010000425.1 GCF_030452865.1 Pseudorhodobacter sp. | reverse complement strand
GTCGTTTCTGCCATGTTCATCCCTCTTTTCGGTTGGACCCCCGCGCGGTGAAGGGGCATGCTGTCTTCAATCCCTGGTCGCCTTCGTCGTGTCGCGGTTCAGGCGGCGTCTTGCAGGCGGGCAATGGTTTCGTCCCGCCCCAGAACCAACATCATATCATAGACACTCGGCGTCGCACTGCGGCCTGCCAGGGCGGCCCGTATCGGTGCGGCGAGTTTGCCAAATCCGATGCCATTGGCGGCGGCGTGTTCTGTCAGAATAGGCTCCAGCGTTTGCTTGGTCCAGCTAACACTTTGCAGGCGCGGCGGCAATGTTTCCAGTATACCACGGGATACCACATCAAGTGATTTCGCGGAGGCCACATCGGGAAGGACCGGGCGGTCATTCAATGCAAATTCTGCCTTTTCAATAAGTTCTGGGAATGTCTTCGCGCGCTCTTTCAAGCAATACATGCCAGCCAGCAGCTTGTGACGCTGCGCCGATGTCAGCTTGGTTTTCCCGCTCGCCGCCAAAAACGCCTCCAATTCATGCAGCAGCGCAGCATCGTCGCTCGCGGCGATATGCTGCCCGCACAGGTTTTCCAGTTTCTTGAAGTCCAGCCGTGCCGTCGCACGACCGATTCCCTCCAGATTGAACCACTCCAATGCCTGACCAGTGGTAAAGAATTCGTCATCACCATGCGACCACCCCAACCGGGTCAGGTAATTGCGCATTCCTGCCGCCGGATAGCCCATGATCTGATATTCCTCGACCCCGGTTGCACCATGGCGTTTCGAGAGTTTCTTGCCATCTGGGCCGAAAATCAGCGGGATATGTGCCCAGACCGGAACCTGCCACCCCATCGCGTCATAAACCATGGTTTGCCGCGCGGCATTTGCCAGATGGTCATCGCCGCGGATCACATGGGTCACACCCATGTCATGGTCATCCACCACCACTGCCAGCATATAGGTCGGCGTCCCGTCAGAGCGCAGGACGATCATGTCATCCAGCAGATCATTGCGGAAAGTAACAGCGCCCTGCACCTTGTCGTCAATCACCGTCTCGCCGGTTTGCGGCGCTTTCATCCGGATCGCATAGGGCGCGTCAGGGTGCGTCGCCGGGTCGGCATCGCGCCAAGGGCTGTGGAAAAGGGTGGAGCGTTTTTCCGCGGTGGCAGCCTGGCGGAAGGCTTCGATTTCTTCCTGTGTTGAGAAGCACTTATAGGCCGCACCCTTGGCCAACATCTCATGCGCCACCGCCGCGTGACGGTCTTTCTGGTCGAATTGGCTGACCGCTTCGCCGTCCCAGTCAAGGCCGAGCCAGGTCATGCCTTTCAGGATCGCGGCTGTTGCCTCGGGGGAGGAGCGTTCACGGTCGGTATCCTCAATCCGGAGCAGGAATTTGCCACCGCGACCGCGTGCGAAAAGCCAGTTGAACAGCGCCGTGCGCGCGGTGCCGATATGCATGTAACCGGTCGGCGACGGGGCGATGCGGGTGACAACAGGGCGATCTTCGCGGCGGGCTGCGGACATGGCGGGTGTTAACCTTTCGGAAACGAGGATGGATGTATGTTTGGCCCCGTGTCTAGGCAATCACGGGGGCAGAAACAAGGTGGGCAGGTTGGCCGCGATTCTCGTCTTCCGCGGCGGGTGGCTCGCCTCGGCGCGCGGGCTGCTGTTCCCTTGGGTGCCCGTGCTGATCGGGGTCGGGATCGGGGTCTGGTTCGGCTTGGTGGAGGAGCCGGGGCTGCCGGGTTATGCCGCGATTGGCGTGGGGATTATCGGCGCTGGAATCGCGGCGCGATGGGGGCCAGAGGCGCTGCAACCTCTGGCCATCGGACTGGTGTGCGTTCTGCTTGGCATGCTGGCGGCGGGCGTGCGGGCACATTGGGTCAACGCCCCGGTGCTTGGCTTTCGCTATTACGGGGCGGTGGAGGGGCGGATTGTCGCCATTGACCGCTCCCAATCCGACCAATTGCGCCTGACGCTGGACCGCGTGGTGCTGGAACGGACCGCACCCGGCAGGCTGCCGGCGCGGGTGCGCATTTCGCTGCACGGCGATCAGCGGTTCTTGCAGACGGAACCGGGGCAGACCATCATCGCGACTGCCCATCTCTCTGCCCCCGATGGCCCGGTGGAGCCGGGCGGGTTCGACTTTCGCCGCATGGCGTTCTTTGACCGATTGGGCGCGGTGGGCTATACCCGCGTTCCGGTGTTGCTTCTGGCACCGCCTGCGCCGGGCGCGCAATGGATCAACCGGCTGCGCGCAAGGTTGCGCGTCTCGGTGGAGACGCGGATCGCGGGGGATCCCGGTGCCTTTGCGGCTGCGCTTGTGACGGGCGACCGGATCGGGATAAGCCGGGCCGCGCAGGATGATCTGCGGGCCGCCAACCTGTCGCATCTGCTGGCGATTTCGGGGCTGCACATGGCGTTGCTGACCGGGTTCATTTTTGCCACGCTGCGCTATGGGCTGGCTTTGGTGCCGCCGCTGGCGTTGCGTTGCAACTCGAAGAATGTGGCGGCGGTGCTGGCGTTGTTCGCGGGTGCGGTCTATTTGCTGCTCTCGGGTGGCAATGTCGCGACGGAGCGTGCCTTTGCCATGGTCGCGGTGATGCTGGGCGCGGTGCTGTTTGACCGGCGCGCGCTGTCGATGCGGTCGGTCGCACTGGCGGCTTGCGTGTTGTTGCTGGCGCAACCCGAAACGCTGTTGGAGCCGGGGTTCCAGATGTCATTTGCGGCGACCGTTGCGCTGATTGCCGGCTATTCCAGCTTGCGCGGACGCGCGCGACCGGGGCGGATTCCGGCTTGGGTAATTCCGGTCTTGACGGTGATTTTCACCTCATTTCTGGCCGGGATGGCGACCGCACCGGTGGCGGCGGCGCATTTCAACCGGATCGCCGGCTATGGCTTGATTGCCAATGTTCTCGCGGTGCCAATGATGGGG
>NZ_JAKDLJ010000424.1 GCF_030452865.1 Pseudorhodobacter sp. | reverse complement strand
ATTGCAGGCGGCCTTGGCGCTGAAGGCGGATTTCAACCCGGTTGGCTACGCCCCCACCGCTCACTCTGTCAGGCAGCGCAAAATCCACACATCATAGCGCGGGTGGTCCATCGCCGACAACGCGGGGGAACTGGCCAGCATCCAGCCGGTAAAGACAGGTTTTTGCTGGAATTTATCGAGGATGGTCAAATGTGCATAGGCATCTGTCGGGGTGTCACCCTCGGGATAGCGGCAATCGTCAAGCTGAATCGTCAGCCGACCGTTCTGCGCCGATTGGCCGCGCAACAACTCAATATCGCCGGTTTCGCCCGAAACTTTATCCAACCAGCGCACGACGCCGCCGCGCGCATCGATCGCAGTTTGCGCAGAGATCGGCATCGCGCAAAACACGGCCAGAAGGGTTGCAAAAAACATTTTCATTGCAGGATGAACACCCAAAGCCCGGACGCGCCCTATTCCGGCCGCCACGCCTCATAATCCGAGCGAGCGACAGGGCGTGCGCGCATGATGGAGCCTGCCGGAACATAGGCTTCGGGCGTGCCGGTCAGGTTTTCCAGATGCGGCTTTTCCCAAGGCTTTTTCACCAATGGTTTTTCAGTTGGCGGCTGATCCCAGGTGAAGTGCAACCAGCCATGCCAGTCAGGATTAACCCGCGTCGCTTCCATCTCACCATTATAGATCACCCAGCGGCGTTTGCCGCCGACGGTCTGGTAATAGATATTGCCCTGCGCATCCTCACCCACCTTCACGCCCTTGCGCCAGGTGAAAAACTGGGTGTTGATCGTCTGGCTGTTCCACCAAGTCAACAAACGCTTGAGGAAATACATCGCAGGCCTCCGGGTTCTTTTCACGTCATATGCCGCAAGCCGCGGTCAAGGTCCAGCCGGTTTGGGGTAGGTTAAAGATAAGGGCGGGCTTTTGCCCGCCGATGCCTTATCCCGCTGATGCGGGTTCTTTTTTCTTGCGTTCGGTATGCACCAGAAGCGGTTGCGCGCCGGAATTCACCGCCTCCTCATTCACCACCACTTCCTGCACGCCTTCCATGCCGGGCAGTTCGAACATGGTATCGAGCAGGATATCTTCCATGATCGAGCGCAGCCCCCTCGCGCCGGTCTTGCGCTTGATCGCACGTTTGGCGATAGCGGTCAGCGCGTCGGCGGTAAAGGTCAACTCGGTGCCTTCGATGTCAAACAGACGTTGATACTGCTTGACCAAAGCGTTCTTCGGCGCGGTCAAAATGGTGATCAGCGCCTCCTCATCCAGATCGGTCAGGGTTGCGATCACCGGCAGGCGGCCGACAAATTCCGGAATCAGGCCGAATTTCAGCAGATCTTCCGGCTCCAGCTCTCCGAACAACTCGCCCACACCGCGCGAGTCCGGGTCTTTCACCTCTGCGCCGAAGCCGATGCCGGAGCCTTTGCCGCGTTGTGCAATGATCTTCTCCAAGCCCGAAAACGCGCCGCCGCAGATGAACAGGATGTTGGTGGTATCCACTTGCAGGAATTCCTGCTGCGGATGTTTGCGCCCGCCTTGCGGTGGCACACTCGCCACGGTGCCTTCCATGATCTTCAAAAGCGCTTGCTGCACGCCTTCGCCAGACACGTCGCGCGTGATCGACGGATTGTCCGACTTGCGGGTGATCTTGTCGACCTCATCAATATAAACAATGCCACGCTGCGCACGTTCGACGTTATATTCCGACGCTTGCAGCAATTTCAGGATGATGTTTTCAACATCTTCACCAACATAACCCGCTTCGGTCAGTGTGGTTGCGTCCGCCATGGTAAACGGCACATCGAGAATCCGCGCGAGCGTTTGCGCCAGCAAGGTCTTGCCGCAACCGGTTGGCCCGATCAGCAGAATGTTGGATTTCGCCAGTTCGATCTCGGATTTCGACGAATGGTTCAACCTTTTGTAGTGGTTATGCACCGCAACCGAAAGCACCCGCTTGGCGTGAACCTGCCCGATGACATAATCATCCAGCACCTTGCAGATATCGCGCGGTGTCGGCACCCCTTCGGAGGATTTCAACCCAGCGGATTTGGTTTCTTCGCGGATGATATCCATGCAAAGCTCCACGCATTCATCACAGATGAACACGGTCGGCCCTGCGATGAGCTTGCGCACCTCATGCTGGCTCTTGCCACAGAACGAGCAATAGAGGGTGTTTTTGCTGTCGCTGCCCGAATTATTCGCCATTGTCGTCCTCTGCCCTGCGTCGTCGTAGGTGGGTTTTGCCCAAGTCTAGGGCATGGCCCCGACCTTCACAATGTCAAATCGCCCCCGGCGGGCGATGCCTGAAAACCGCTGCCGCCGGGGGTGATCACTACTTGTCTGCCGGCTCCGCCTTACCGCGATTTTCCAGAATCTCGTCAATCAGACCCCATTCCTTGGCGTCTTCGGCGGACATGAAGTTGTCACGCTCCAATGCTGCTTCCACCGCTTCAAGGCTTTGCCCGGTATGGCGGACGTAAATCTCATTCAAGCGGCGCTTCAGTTTTTCGGTTTCGCGGGCGTGGATCATGATATCCGTCGCCTGCCCCTGATAACCGCCCGAGGGCTGGTGAACCATGACGCGGGAGTTGGGAAGGCTGAAGCGCATCCCCTTTTCTCCCGCCGTCAGCAACAGCGATCCCATCGAGGCCGCCTGTCCGATAACAAGCGTCGAAACCTTCGGTTTGATATATTGCATGGTGTCATAGATCGACAGACCAGAGGTCACAACGCCACCGGGGCTGTTGATATACATGGAAATTTCCTTGGACGGGTTTTCTGCCTCAAGAAACAGAAGCTGCGCGCAAATCAGGCTCGACATGCCATCATGCACCGGGCCGGACAGGAAAATGATCCGTTCCTTGAGCATGCGGCTATAGATGTCATAGGCACGCTCCCCCCGGCTGGTTTGTTCCACAACCATGGGAACAA
>NZ_JAKDLJ010000423.1 GCF_030452865.1 Pseudorhodobacter sp. | reverse complement strand
ACCGTAAGCCCAAGCGCGCGCGCCTCTAATTCGATGATTGCATGGGCCTGACTTTCGAGATCGGAATAAGAAGGGCGGGTCCAACCCGGCCCGCCAGCGGAAAGCGCGTTCACCGTTTCCAGCACGCGCGCAATGGTTGTGCGGATCGCTTCGTCAGCGAGGCCGCTGGCGTGCGGTGGCGGTAGGGTGGCGGTCATTCTTGGGGGCTCCACACTTCGGGATTCAGGGCAGTCTCCGGCAGATGGCCGCTTAGCGCAATCTTCACATGATGCACAGCCTCCAGCGCGACCCGGCGCAAGGCATCTTCGGTCGTGCCGCCGATATGTGGGGTAAATATGACATTCTCAAAAGCGGCGAGCGGCCCCTGCGGCGCTGCGGCAGAGTAGACATCCAAACCCGCGCCGCCCAGTTGACCCGTCAACAGGGCTGCAAGCAACGCGTCTTCATCCACCAGCCCCGCGCGCGCCAGATTGATCAGGATTGCGCCGGGTTTCATCGCCCCGATGGCGGCGGCATCCATCAGGTTCCGGGTCTCATCGCGCAGCGGCGTGTGCAGAGCGACCAGATCAGCCTGCGCAAGGCCGTCCGCGAGGCGCGTGATCCGGTGGCCGCCTTCAACCTGAGGTGAGCGCGGCGAGTACACAAGTACCCGCATGTCAAAAGCCTGCGCCAGCATCCGCCCGGTTTCCCGCCCGATGGCCCCCCATCCTACGACCAGCGCGGTCTTGCCGGAAAGCTCGGTAAAGCGGGCAGATTCGCGAAAGCCGGGCCGACCGCAGCGAACGGCCTTGTCAGCCGCCGGAATACGGCGCGCAACGGCAATTGAAAGCCCGACAGCCAGTTCGGCAACCGAGCGCGCATTCACACCGGGCGTGTTCGCAATCACCACACCTGCGCGGGCGGCTGCCTGCTTGTCGACCGGATCGTGACCGGTGCCGTGCACGATGACCACCCGCAGCCGGTCGGCGGCGGCAAATGCTGCGGCATTCAGGCCCGCATCGCGCGTAATGACAGCATCGGCACCCGCAATATGGCGCGCGACGGTTTCCATGTCCGGGGCAGGGCACAACACCGGTTCGATACCGGCCTGTTTCAGCGCCTCGATCCCGGCTTCATGGATTGGTTGAACGATCAGACATTTCATATTTTAACCCGCCGTGGTGTGACTGTGCGCTTGCGTTTTTCCCAATCGTTCCAGAACCGCGTCACGCGCGCGGTCCAGATGGTCGCGCAGGGCAGTTTCGACAGCATCTGCGCTGCCGCTGCGCGCCGCTGCGATGATTTCCAGATGTTCCTTGCAACCCAGCAACAAGCGTTTCGGCACCTGTGTGTGATCGAATACGCAGGTTCGACGATGCAAGGCTGAAATGGTCGCCGCCACGACCGGATTGCCCATTTCCCGCACCAGCATCCGGTGGAAATCATAGTCGGTCTGGCGTTGCAGGTCGTTCTTCTCCGGGTCCGAGACCATGAGCTGGCGCACCCGTTCCTCCATCGCGTCAAGCTGCGCGGTCGGCAGACGTATCGCCGAGCGCGCCGCGAAAGGTTCGAGTTCCCGCCGCAGGAAGAAGGTTTCGTCCACGTCGTTGACTGTCATGCTGCGCACCCGCATGAAGCGGCCTTCGGCGGCAACCAACCCTTCGCTTTCAAGGCGCTTGATCGCCTCACGGACCGGGGTGCGGGACATGCCGAAGGCATCGCCCAGAACCGCCTCTTGCAAAAGGTCGCCCGATTTCAATGTGCCCTCGAAGATCGCAGAAATGATGCGTTGATAGGCTTGATGGACCCGATGTTTTGATACCGTCATGGCGTCCGCGCTTTCTCGGGCAGGGTCACGGGGCGCATCACCTCAGCCGGGTCGTGAAAACCACCGACCAGGTTGCATGACAACAAATATTCCGAATGCAGGATCGCGCTGGGCTTCGGAACCAGGCTTTTGAGGGCGTTGCGCAGTTCGCGCTGTTGCGCCAGCCACAGATCTTCACCCTCATCGCCGGAAATGACGGCGAAATGGAAGGTTGCACCCACGGGCATCTGCGCCAGTCGCGCCAGATCGACTGACGCGATGGTGCAAATCTTGGGGTAACCCCCGGTGGTCTGGCTTTCGGCCAAAAGCACCAGTGGCATTCCGGAACCCGGCACCTGCACCGAGCCGGGAACCGTTCCATCCGAAACGATGTCGTGGCCACGCGCAGCAGAAAGTTCCACTCCGCCCAGAACCATCGCCATGCGGTCGCGTTGCGCGGTTACGGTGAAAGGACATTCGGTCAGCGCCGCGATCACTTCTGGGGCAAAATAATCGTCTTGCGGGCCAAGAATGATGCGGATCGCGCCGGTTTTGACGCCAGGGCCATTGTGTTTAAGCCCCTCTCCCAGCCGCAAACAGGGCGCATCGGATATGCCGGGGCCAAGGGGCAGCATATCGCCCGTGCGCAAGGAACGCCCGTCAAGCCCCCCCAAGCCGCTGCGCAAATGGGTGGAGCGTGAGCCGAGGACCGGAGGCGTTGCGATCCCGCCGCCAAACGCCAGATAGGCCCAGATCGCCCCATCCGGCGCACCCACCGTCAAGATTTCATCGGGGTGGAGGAGGTGGCTTTCCCCCGGCAGGACCGTGCGATGGTCGATATGCAGCGCGCATTGCGCCCCCACCACCGCGAAACGCACCGTTCGGGTGCTGCGGAAACGGCCAGCGGGGCCGGCGAATTCCAGTGCTGCGGCACCCGGATCATTGCCGACCAGACCATTGGCAAGCGCCATTGCAACGCGGTCAATCGGTCCCGCCGGCGATACCCCCATGTTGCGCAACCCGAAGCGACCTGCATCCTGCACCGTCACCATCAACCCGCCGGAAACGACTTCGACGCTCATGTCGTGACCTGCTCGGGGGTGATGATCGTTTCGCCCGCTGCGCTCCGCGCTTCCAACGC
>NZ_JAKDLJ010000422.1 GCF_030452865.1 Pseudorhodobacter sp. | reverse complement strand
CACAAAGCTGTTCGGTCGGGCAAACCCGCGCGCACATACCGCCCAGAATGTTCTGATCCCAGATCGTCTTTGCCGCCGCTTCCGGCGTGCCGGTCGCGATCTGACGAATGAACATGGGAATATCAATCGCCGTCGGGCAGGCCGATATACAGGGCGCGTCATAGCAGAAATAACAGCGGTCAGCGGCAACAAGCGCCTCATGGCTATCCAGAACCGGGTCCAGATCACTGAAATTATGCGCGTAAGCTTCAGCGGGCAAGCGCCCCGCCGCAAGCCCCGGCGTCAACGGGTTGTTGGACATGATCTGGACCTTCCCTGCCATCCACTTGTCAAAAATCTGCCACAGGTAAATTTTTTTATCAAACGGTAAAATGTGAGTCCGTGGTTTTCCTCGATCAGTTTTGCAGCGCAGCTAATCCAACAGGTGCTTTTCACCCGGCCTTCGCTGGCGTATAACAGGCGCGACTAAGCAAGGGGCATGGCGCAATTCAATGGCAACCAACCCCAGGAACAGGCCAACGAGGACGGTATGAGCAAACAATCAACAGACGCAGACGTGGCATTCATCAAGGCGCTTGCGGAAATCCTGAACTCCAATGATCTGACCGAACTTTCGGTGAAACGCGATTATGCCGAAGACGACAGCCTTGACGTGCGGGTCGTGAAACAGGCCAATGTCATCCATATGGCAGCACCCGCTGCGATGTCTGCCCCGATGCAAATGGCCCCGACAGGCACTGCGGCCCCGGTGCAAAGCGAAGACCCCGCACAACTACCGGGCGCACTGACCTCACCCATGGTTGGCACCGCCTATCTTGCCGCCGAGCGGGGGGCGACGCCTTTCGTGACCGTTGGCGCGCGGGTGGCCGAGGGTGACACCGTGCTGATCATCGAAGCGATGAAAACCATGAACCACATCCCTGCCCCCCGCGCCGGAACCGTGAAGCGGATCATGTTCGAGGATGGCAGCCCGGTCGAATTCGGCGCCCCCTTGATGATCATCGAATAAGGGGCAAACCATGTTTGACAAGATCCTGATTGCCAACAGGGGCGAGATTGCCTTGCGCGTGATCCGCGCCTGCCAGGAAATGGGCATCGCCTCGGTCGCCGTTCACTCCACCGCTGACAGTGACGCGATGCATGTCCGAATGGCGGACGAATCCATCTGCATCGGGCCTGCGTCTTCGACCGACAGCTATCTCAACAAAGCCGCGATCATTTCCGCTTGTGAGATTACCGGCGCGCAGGCAGTTCACCCCGGCTATGGTTTCCTTTCCGAAAACGCCGGTTTCGCGCAGGCTTTGGAAGATCATGGCATCACCTTCATCGGCCCGTCTGCGGAACATATCCGCATCATGGGCGACAAGATCACCGCCAAGGAAACGGCGGCAGCACTGGGGATTCCGGTGGTTCCGGGCTCTGAAGGCGGCGTTCCGGATTACGAGTCGGCGATAGGTGCGGCGGAAAGCATCGGGTTTCCGGTCATCATCAAAGCCACGGCGGGCGGTGGCGGTCGCGGCATGAAGGTCGCGAGGAACGCCAAGGAGTTGGAAGTCGCCTTCCGCACCGCGCGGAGCGAAGCGAAAGCCGCCTTCGGCAATGATGAAGTCTATATCGAAAAATATCTTCAAAAACCGCGCCATATCGAGATTCAGGTCTTCGGTGACGGGCGCGGCAAAGCCGTGCATCTGGGGGAGCGTGACTGTTCCCTGCAACGCCGTCACCAAAAGGTGTTTGAGGAAGCCCCCGGCCCGGTGATCACGCCGGAACTGCGTGCCAGGATCGGCAAAATCTGCGCCGATGCGGTCGCCAAGATAAACTATATCGGTGCTGGAACGGTGGAGTTTCTTTATGAGGATGGGGAGTTTTTCTTCATCGAAATGAACACGCGGCTTCAGGTCGAACACCCGGTAACGGAAGCGATTTTCGGCGTTGATCTGGTACGCGAGCAAATCCGTGTGGCCTCCGGTATGGAAATGTCCTTTGCGCAGAATGATCTGGAAATCAACGGTCACGCGATCGAGGTGCGGATCAACGCCGAAAAGCTGCCGAACTTCACGCCCTGCCCCGGCAAGGTTCGCACCTTCCACGCGCCGGGCGGGCTTGGGGTGCGGATGGATAGTGCCCTTTATGGCGGTTATTCGATTCCGCCCTATTACGACAGCCTGATCGGCAAACTGATCGTGCATGGCCGCGACCGGCCAGAGGCGCTTGCCCGTCTGCGCCGCGCCTTGGGCGAGTTGATCGTGGACGGTGTTGATACGACGGTGCCGCTGTTTCATGCGCTTTTGGCCGAACCCGACGTGCAAAACGGCGAATACAACATCCACTGGCTTGAAAAATGGCTCGAAACGCAGTTTGGCAAGTGATCGGATCGGGCGGTCGGCAATGACCGCCCTACACGCACCATGCAGCAGATAACCGCGGACCTGTTACTTCACGCCTATGCAATCGGCGTGTTTCCGATGGCGGACAGCAGCACATCAACGGACATCCATTGGGTTGATCCTCGCCAGCGCGGCGTGTTCGAATTGGATAATTTCTATATTTCCCGTAGTCTTTCTCAAAGAATTGCGCGGAATACTTACACTATTCGAACAAACTTCGATTTTCTGGCCTGTGTGCGTCATTGCGCCAACCGGCCGGAAACCTGGATAAATGCAGAAATCATGATGCTTTATCAAAAACTTCACCTTATGGGCCACGCCCATAGCCTTGAGGTCTGGGAGGAGGGCGAAATGACCGGCGGGGTTTATGGCGTGACGCTGGGGGCTGCATTTTTTGGCGAAAGCATGTTCTCCACCCGCACCGACGCGTCAAAACTGGCGCTGGCCTGGCTGGTGCATCGCTTGCGGGCCGGTGGCTTCACGCTGTTTGATACGCAATTCCTGACGCCGCATTTGGCATCATTGGGCGCGGTGGAGGTTTCGC
>NZ_JAKDLJ010000421.1 GCF_030452865.1 Pseudorhodobacter sp. | reverse complement strand
AATGCCTCGTTCAAATCGGCTGAGGCGTTCGGCACGGCGCTGCTCATCTATTATGTGCTGGCGCGGTTCATCGTCACGTCAGCGCCTTCCCGCTTCGTCTCGAAGGCGCTGACGTGCCGATGGTCCGCTTTGCAAAGGTCACCAAAAGCTATGGCACGCTGACGGTGCTTGACCAGTTGGATCTGGATATTGCCAGCGGCGAGATGGTGACCGTGATCGGCCCCTCCGGTTCCGGGAAAACCACGGTTTTGCGCATGTTGATGACCTTGGAAAAGATCAATGGCGGCGTGATCTATGTCGAGGGCGAACCCATGACCCATATGGAAAAGGGCGGGCAGCTGGTGGCGGCCAATAGCGCGCATTTGCGGCGGGTGCGGTCCAAAATCGGCATGTGCTTTCAGCATTTCAACCTGTTTCCGCATATGACCGCACTTGAAAACTGCATGGAAGGGTCGGTCCAGGTTCCTGGGATCTCGAAACCCGAAGCCAGGGCGCGGGCAGAAACATTGCTGGAACAGGTGGGCATGGCCGACAAACGCAGCCACCGTCCGGCGCAGCTTTCGGGCGGCCAGCAGCAGCGCGTCGCGATTGCGCGCACACTGGCGATGCGGCCGAAGGTGATGCTGTTTGACGAGGTGACATCGGAAGTGATCGGAGAGGTGACGAACGTCATTCGCACGCTGACCGCTGAACATGCGTTGACCATGCTGATGGTCACGCATCAGATGGGCTTTGCCAAAGATAGTTCCGGCCGGATCCGCCTTTTCTACAAAGGCAAGATCGAGGAACAGGGGAGCCCCAAGGAACTGTTCGAGAACCCGCAAAAACCCCGCACACAGCAGTTCCTGAGTGCCGTGCGCGAGGCGATCTGATCTGGCTTGGATCGTGTTGCGTCCAATCGAATCCACACGGCAACCCGATTGAGAGCAACACGCTTCAGATCACCGGCAATTCGGGCGCGGCGCGGGTGGACAACAGCCGTGCGCGCCCGTTGCCCACCACGATATTTTCCTCATGCACCATCATACGGCCAGTACCATAGGAAAGCGATGGTTCCAGCGTCTGGACCATATTCTTCTGCAATACGGTTGCGTCAAAGGCGGCATGCGATGGCCATTCGGTCAGTTGCATGCCCAAACCATGACCAAGCCGCCCGACATCCCCGCCGGAACTGTCCATCTCGGCAATCACCTTGCGCATCGCGTTGAACAGGTCGCGGCAGGTTGCCCCGGCAGTTGCCCCCTCCAACCCGGCTTCGGTTGCGCGCCATAAAACATCATAGGCCCGGCGCGATAGATTATCGGCATGTCCAATCGCCCAATTGCGGTCAAAGTCGCAGAAATACCCATCAAAAGTGGCACCGGTATCCATCATCAGGATATCGCCCTTTTGCAACGGCTGCGGTCCGGGAGGAGAGATCACGTCGATATAGCCGCCCTGCCCCGCTGCCCCGACCAGATAGGGCACATCATCGGCACCTTGCAAAAGCGCCTCCCGCCGGAAGGCGCGGAAGGTTTCGTTCAACGGTTGACCCGCATGGGTAAATTCCGGCACCGCCGCAAAAGTCCGGGAGCCTATGGCGCAGATATGTTCCAGTTTGTTGATTTCCGCGGACGATTTCACCATGCGCAGGGCGCGAATGATGCCGGTTGCATCTTCACTACGCAGGCCCGGCAGCCCCGCCATCAGCCGCTCATAGTCGCCCAGTGGCATCCGCAATCCGGTTTCATGCCCTTTCAACAGGCCGATTCGCCCCGTCCTGGCCGCAAATGGCTGCAAAAGGTCGTGTAACAGGCTGATCCCGTCATCTTCGGGGTGCGGCGCGGCCCAGGTGCGGATATCCTGAACCCAAGTCTGGCGCATCAGCGCAGCCCCGATTTCAGGGATGATCGCCACAGGCTTGCCGTCCACGGGAAGGAACATGAACCACGGCCGGGTTGGGCTTTGCCAAAACAACGTGCGAAATCCCGAAAAATAGCGGATTTCTGCCTCGCTGCACAGCAAGATACCGTCCAGCCCCGCCCGCGCCAGATGATAGGCGACCGAGCAACCAACGATACCACCACCGACGATGATGACTTTTGCGCTTCTCGGCAGAGTTTTGACCATTTTCCTACCGCTGCTGTGCGTATTGGGGTGCCAACCGCATCCTGCTTGCTTCCACATGCGATTGAGCTTGGGCAAGGGCGGTGATCCAGTGCGCGTGGCGCATTACTGGGCCGATGCAAGGCCCAAACTGAACGAGGTCTTTGACCGCGACGGCGCCGACATCGCCGCCGAGGGCCTGCGCCGCATCGCTGAGTTCGATGTCATCGCGGCCTATATCCGCAGCATCTCTCCCGGCCAGCGCCAGTCAGCCCGTCAGACCAACTGCGCCGATGGCCGCGTCGACATCAATAGCAACCGCGTGGAGAACCTCATCCGTTCCATGACCTCAATCCAGGAACGCACTCTGCACAGGCTACGACGAAGGCGGCGTCACATGGGGCCGCATCGCACTGCTGATCGAAACGTACAAAATCAACGGTATCGGGCCTTCCGCCTTCCTCAATGCAACGCTGACTTTGATCGCCAACGGCCATACACAAAGCTCCATCTACGACCTGCGGACGTGGAACTTCAAACCGTCACGATAAGCCGTCGGTGGTCCGCAGCGAGCGTTTGCGGAAATTTCCGCTTGAATCCTGTCCTGCGTCTTGTCCGAGAGTTCAACGGATTGGCGCCCGGTCGTCCCGAAGTTTATCCGCCTCCGTACCCCGCGAAATACCCTGATACTCTTTCAAAATGCCGAGATTTCCTTTGTCCTTCCGGCAGTGATTGAGCACTGCATTGCCGCATCGCGCGAACAAAAGACGAGCGCATTATATCCTTTGGCGTTGCACTGGCTTTCTGGGCCTGCGGTGGCCAGGCCCGTCAGACGAAACTCCGCACT
>NZ_JAKDLJ010000420.1 GCF_030452865.1 Pseudorhodobacter sp. | reverse complement strand
ATCGGCGAGGGCCGGCGCGGGGCGTTATCGGCCCTGCTGGCACAGAGCAATGCCCCGACGCCTTGCGATCCGGACGGCGATTGCGTCACGGTTGATTGGGGTGCGTATTCCGGAGCATCCGCCCACCCATTCCGACGACATGCGCCCACCTGTTCCGGGCTATTCGCCCACCTGTGACGCGTTGCCGTGAGGCAGTGGATTTCGGGTATCAGGTTTGAGGCGTTTCGTCATCCATTTTGGCGATAGTTTTCCGCATGGACGCCCCCTCGAGTTCGAGGCGGTAAGCGTTATGAACAATGCGATCGAGGATGGCATCTGCGAAGGTAGGCTCTCCGATGACGTCATGCCAGGCGGTGATGGGCAACTGGCTGGTGATCATGGTCGAGCCGCGGCCGTATCGCTCCTCGACAATCTCCATCAGATCACGACGCTGCGTGGCGGTAAGCCGGTCCGGGCCCCAGTCATCCAAGATCAGCAGTTGGGCTTTCGTTATGCTGCGGAACAAGCGGGGGAAGCGACCGTCCCCATGGGCCAGTTCCAGTTCTTCGAAGAGGCGGGGCATCCGCTTGTAAACCACGGTGACACCATCACGACAGGCCGCCTGCGCCAGGGCACAGCCGAGCCAGGTTTTTCCGACCCCACAGGGGCCGGTGATGATCAGGCTGCGCTTGTCGGTGATCCACTTACCAGTGAGCAGGCTTTGGAACAGCGCCTTGTCGAGGCCGCGCCGCGCACGGTAATCGACATCCTCCGGACAGGCGCCCACATGGCGCAGCCTGGCCGAGCGCATACGGGCCTCGAAGCGCTTGTTTTCTCGGCTTGAGACTTCGCGGTCGACCAACAGGCCAAGCCATTCGGCGTGGCTGAGATCGGCGGCACCATCTTGGGCCTGAAGTTCCGCGAAGGCTTCGGCCATGCCGTCCAATCGCATGGCTTTCAGATGATCGAGGGTTGGGTGAGGGAGCATGACGTGTCCTTTCAATGGAAGTAATCGGCGCCCCGGATGTTGGTGTGAGTGATGGCAGGCTCCTCCGTGGCGCGGGTGCGGGGCTTGCTGTCCAGCCCATTCTTCAGAATGGATTGGACCGACGAATAGGAGCGCGCGTTAATTTCGAGCGCCCTTTTGCAGGCGGCATCAAGGCGGTCCCGACCGAACTTGTCGGCCAGACGGATCACGCCCAGACAGGTGCGATAGCCTTGTTCGGGGTGCTTACGGTCGCGCATCACGACCTCTGCGAAGATCGCGACATTTGGTCCGACACGCGCGGCCCAGGCCTGGATGCGTTGCGGCGTCCAATCTTCGCGGAACCTGTGATGCGCTGGCATGTGATCGCGCTGCGTGGAATGCTGCCCGTTTCCGGAGGTGCGCACATGAGAGGCGACACGCTGCCCAACATGGAAGACTTCGACTGTGCGGGCGGTAATACGCGCCCACAGTTCTTTCCTCAGCAACTGATAGGGAACCGAGTAATAATGTTTGCCGATCGCGATGTGGTAATCGAGCCCGGCGCGACACTTCTTCCACTCGGCGTAAACGTAGGGTTCCGCAGGCAGCAGCTTCAGGGCGGGCATGTCCAGCTGCTCGAACAGCTGCCTGCGACTGGCGCCGAGATGGCGCGAGACCTTGTCGTTGAGCCGGTCCAGAAGCGGGCGAATGGCCGCGTTCACATCCTCAAGGCTGAAGAACTGCCGATTGCGCAGCCGCGCCAGGATCCAGCGCTCAACCAGCAAAACCGCGCCCTCGACTTTTGATTTATCTTTTGGTTTGTGCGGCCGCGCCGGCACCACAGCCGTGTCGTAATGCGCCGCCAGATCCCCATAGGTCCGGTTGATCACAGGGTCGTAGAAGCAGGCTTTTGTGATCCCTGCCTTCAGGTTGTCGGATACAATTTGCGCCGTCACACCCCCGAAGAAGCCGAAGGCACGCACATGGCTCGCGATCCAATCTGGCAGGGATTGGGTCCAAGTCGCTTCCGCGTAGGTGTAATTCGAGGCGCCGAGGGTCGCGACAAACAGCTGTGCCTTGCGCACCTCGCCGGTCTTGGGATCGATCACGTCGATTGTGTGCCCCGCGTAATCGACGAACAGCCGCTCGCCCGCCGGATGGCGCTGACGCATCACCGGCGACAGCTTGCCTTCCCACCGCGTGTAAAGCTCGCAGAACCGGGAGTAGCCATAGCCCCCCGGGTGATCCGCGCGATACTCCTCCCACAGCAACGACAGCGTCACGCCCTTACGGCGCAACTCGCGGTGAATATGCGCCCAGTCAGGTTGGGTCGCGCGGTTTGACACATCACGCGCCGTCCGGGGGTAGATTTGCCGCTCAAGGTCAGTGTCGGAAAGGCCTGGCGGCAACGGCCAGCTCAGGCCCAACTCGTCGGCGCGATCAAGGTAGCCCCGAAGGGTGGTGCGCCCGATCGCCAGGCTTGCCGCAATCTGGCGCGTCGACAGACCCTCGGCTGAGAGCCGCAAAACATCTCGTATCTTCCGCATCGGCAATCTCTTCATCGGGCTTCCTTCGTGCCAAAAGGGCGGAAGGTAGCCGGTTACAGATTGCCTCGCAGCAGCACGTCACAGGGGTGGGCGAATACCCCGGAATCGGTGGGCGGATGAAATCGGAACGGGTGGGCGCATCAAATCGGAATCGGTGGGCGCATCACCCCGGAATACGCAATTGCGCCCAACCAGCGTTGGTCACTCGATTTCACCAGCGATTCCCTGGCCAATGGCCGCAAGTTTCGCACGGCCAACCTCAAGGATGACTGCACCCGGGAGTGCCCTGCGATCGAGGTCGATTTCTCGCTGCCGGGAGAGCGCATCGTGGATATGCTGGAGCGCGTGGCCCGTGAGAGCAGGGGATACCCCGATATCCTGGTCGTTGATAACGGCCAGGAACTGCGCGCCCGGGCCCTGAATGGATGGCCCGATGATC
>NZ_JAKDLJ010000061.1 GCF_030452865.1 Pseudorhodobacter sp. | reverse complement strand
CCACGACCACCGCAATCCCGCCGCCAACAGCGCCGATCCAAAGCGCGCCGAACAGCGTTGGATCAAGCGGCCCGGCAGTAATCCCCACAAGACCACCCAGCGCCCCATTCAGCACCATGGTCAGATCAACCTTGCCAAACAGGAGTTGCGTCAGAACCAGAGCCGCAATCGCGCCACCCGCCCCGGCCATGTTGGTGTTGGCAAAGATGATCGCTACGGCGTTGGCGTCCGCTTCGGTGCCAAGCGCAAGCTGTGACGCACCGTTGAAACCAAACCAACCCATCCACAGGATAAACGTCCCTAACGAGGCCATCGCCAGGTTGGACCCCGGCATCGGGTTCACGCGCCCGCCTTTGCCGAACTTTCCCAGACGCGGCCCAAGGATCAGCGCGCCCGCCAAAGCCGCCGCCCCACCGGCACCATGAACCAGCGTTGAGCCGGCAAAATCATGGAAACCAGCGGATGACAGGAAGCCGCCCCCCCACTGCCATGATGCGCTGATCGGGTACAGAAATCCGGTCATCAAAACCGTGAATGCCAGAAAGGGCCACAGCTTGATCCGCTCTGCCAGCGTCCCCGACACGATTGAGGCTGTCGTAGCGCAGAACATCAGCTGAAAAAAGAAATCCGACGCGGTGGAGACGGTGGCATCCGCAGCAATCTTACCCTGAATCGATGCAGGGGCAAACTGCCCGATCAGGCCGGGGATGATCCATCCATCGCCCGGATACATCAGCTTGTAGCCGACCAGCCAATACATGACCGCCGCAATCGCAAACAGCGCGATATTCTTGGTCAATTGCATCGTGACGTTCTTGGATCGAACCAAACCCGCCTCCAGCATGGCGAAACCTGCCGCCATCCAGAACACCAGAAAGCCCCCGATCAGGAACAGCAACGTGTTGAAGATGAAGGCATTGTTGACAACAGGCTCCGCGTCCTGCGCCAATACAGGTGCGCCGAAAGCAACGCCACACCCGATGAGCACCATCTGAATAATCCGGTTTTTCATCATTATTCCCTTTTTCCGCTGAACTGACGTTAGCGAGGATCACTTTGCAGGTGCAGCACAAGCAAACGAGCCATTACGGTGGTGAAAAAAGTGCATAAACGCATAATATTTGTGCATTCAGGACGAAATGACTAAATATTCGTCACAAAACACGCGCGGCGAGGTCGCCTTAACCCTCCACAATCACGCGCAGGCAGGTTATTCTGCGCGGCAACAATGCGTGAAAACACGAAAGCAGAGCGGATGAGCAGAACAGGCAAAGGCCCAACGCCGATGGTGGCGGATCGGCGCTACAGATCCCCGACCGGGGGCAGGCCGCCCAGCCCGCCACCAAAACGCAATAAAACGAAAAAACGCGCGGCACCGAAAAGGACACGGCGTGGCGGCATTTCCGGCTGGATTGCATCATTCGTCGGCTTGATCTGGCGGATCGTCTGGGGCTTTGCCTGGCGCATTGGCGCGGTCGTCACCTTGATCGTTTTGATTGTGACGGGGTATTTTTATGCGCAACTGCCGCCGCTCGACAACCTGCTGGATGCGCGGGCGCGCGGGTCGGTGACCCTGCTGGACCGCAACGACAAGGTTTTCGCTTGGCGAGGCGAAACCTTCGGCGGATCTGTTTCCGCCGACACCGTTTCGAAATATCTGCATGACGCGGTGGTCGCGACCGAGGACAAGCGATTCTACCACCATTTCGGAATTTCTCCGCGCGGTATCGCGAGTGCGATCCGCATCAACATGCGCGAAGGGCGCGGGCCGTTGCAGGGCAATGGCGGCTCCACCATCACGCAGCAGGTGGCGAAACTGCTGTGTCTTGGTGTGCGCTATGATCCATCACAATGGAAATCCGAAGCGGATTATGAGGCGGACTGCCGCCAGGGTGGACTGAAACGGAAAATCCGTGAGGTGCCGTTTGCCTTCGCGCTGGAAGCGAAATATTCGAAGGAAGACATTCTGACCATCTATTTCAACCGCGCCTATCTGGGTGCGGGTGCCCGCGGCTTTGAGGCGGCAGCGCAACGCTATTTCGGAAAATCCGCCAAGGACGTGGATGCTGCTGAGGCTGCGATGTTGGCTGGCCTGCTAAAAGCGCCGTCGACCTACGCCCCGACCAACAACCTCAAACGCGCGCAGGACCGCGCCCGCGTGGTTCTGGACCTGATGCAGGAGCAAGGCTACCTAACCATGGCCGAGCATGAGGCTGCCATCCGCAACCCTGCCACTTTGTCCAAAGCGGCGGAGGCGCGCGCGGGCGGCTATTTCGCCGATTGGGTGATGGGCGAAGGGCCGGATTTCCTGACCCGTGATACCACCGAAGACGTGATCATGCGCACAACGCTGGATCAGCGCATCCAGCGCGCCGCCGAATCGGCGCTGCATGACGTTCTGGATGTGAAACTGCGTGACGGCTCCAAGGTCGAAACCGCGATCATCGTGATGTCCGCCGATGGGGCGGTGCGCGCAATGGTCGGCGGTCGCCATCCTGCGCCCCCCGGCAGTTTCAACCGCGCGACGATGGCCAAGCGGCAGACCGGTTCCGCGTTCAAGCCGTTTGTCTATGCGGCCGCAATGGACCTTGGCTATACCCCGGCCGATTTCGTCGAAGACCGTCCCCTGACGATCAATGTCAAAGGCTCCGGTCCGTATTCGCCCCAGAATTACACCAAGAAGTATCTGGGACTGATCACCTTGACCAAGGCACTGGAGGAATCCGTCAACACCGCTGCCGTGCGAATATCCGAAGCGGTTGGCCGCGATGTGGTGCGCCAGGTTGCATCCGATTTCGGCATCGAAAGCGACCTTGCCGCAGGCCCGGCGCTGGCGCTTGGTGCGTCGGAATCGTCTTTGCTGGAAATGACCGGCGCATATGCGGGCATCCTGAACGGCGGGTCATCCGTGAGGCCCTACGGTCTGGTTGATCTGCGTCTGAAGCAGGATGACAAACCGCTGTTGGGTCAGGACGGCGGCATCGGAGAGCGGGTGATTTCCGAAACCGCCGCAAAATACCTGACCTACATGATGAGCAAGGTCGTCGAGGAAGGCACCGGCAGGCGCGCGCGGCTGGAAGGACGGCCTGCGGCGGGCAAGACCGGCACCACCTCGGCGGCGCGCGATGCGTGGTTCATCGGCTTCACGGCGGATTATGTTGCCGGTGTCTGGATGGGCTATGACGACAACACCCCGCTTACCGGCGTGACCGGTGGCGGCTTGCCTGCCGAAATCTGGCATGAGGTGATGGTCCGGGTCCATGACGGGCTCCCGGTTCGACCGTTGCCGCTGTTGGTGCCGGAACCGCGCGTGCCACCGGGTCAGGCGCAACCACAGGATTATCAGGCGCAGTCACCGCAGCAATACGCCCCGGCGCAGAACCCGGTGCCCCAGAACCAGAACAATGAGGATGCCCTTGCGGACCGAATTCTTAAGGAAGTTCTCGGTATCTTCGGTGGAAATTGACCTGCAATCCGGTCGATTTTCTATGCTACACACGGAGGAGTTGCTTTCCGATGATCTCACTTATTTCTACTTCCGTAAGAACCATCTCAACACCAGTTCGGTAGCAGGAAGAAACATCACGTCGACGGTAATTGAGGACCAAACCGAATGAGCCCGAAGGAAAACCGTCATGGCCTGAGTGAGCTTGCCGAGATCAAGCGTCAGAGCCGATCACTTTACGTTGTCATATTCGTCTTCAGCTTTTTCGTGAATTTGCTGATGCTGACAAGCCCGCTGTATATGTTGCAAGTCTATGACCGTGTGTTGGGCAGCCAATCCGAAGCCACGCTTCTGGCACTTTCCTTGCTGGTCGCTGTCTTGTTCGTTGCGATGGGGTTTTTGGACCACGCCCGCAATCGCATCATCGCGCGACTGGGCGCACGGTTTCAGGATTCACTGGATAAACGGGTGTTTCAGGCGGCGATCCGCCGCATGACGATTGCCCCGAACGATCCGAATGCGCTGATCGCGCAACGCGACCTGGAGGCGATACAACGCTTTGTGTCTTCGCCCGTTCATCTGGCATTCTTTGACATTCCATGGACTCCGATCTTTGTCGCGGCAATTTTCGTTTTCCACCCGTTGCTTGGGTGGCTGGCCATTGCGGGGGGTGCCTGTATTGTGGGCATCACCTTCCTGAACCGTGGCTTGACGCAGGCTCCTTTGCATCAGGCAAACCAAACCTCCACCATGGCGGAACGCCTGGCCGACAACCTGAAATCTGAATCCGAAACGGTGCAGGCTCTTGGCATGTCGGGTGCCGGTTTCAACCGCTGGCAAAAAGCCCGAAGCATGGCCCTCGCCGCCAGCATCAAGGCGTCTGATCTTGGCGGCGTGTTCACTGTTTCCTCCAAGACATTCCGGCTTTTCCTGCAATCGGCAATGCTCGGCGCCGGTGCCTATCTTGTCCTGCACGGGGAGCTTACGGCGGGCGCGATGATTGCAGGCTCGATCCTTCTGGGTCGCGCATTGGCCCCGATTGAGGCGCTGGTCGGCCAATGGGCGCTGGTGCAAAGATCACAGGAAGGCTGGGCACGGCTTTCGATCCTGCTGTCAGAGCAGTTGGTGGAACCGCCGCGCACTGCCTTGCCGCGCCCGCGCGCGCAGCTTGAGATCAGCCAGTTGACCGTGGTTCCGCCGGGTGCCACGCAAGCCGTCCTGCGCATGGTGTCATTCAATGTCGAACCGGGGCAAGCCGTGGGCATCATCGGACCGTCTGGTTCCGGCAAATCGACACTGGCGCGGGCCTTGATCGGGGTGTGGCGACCTGCGGGCGGCAAGATCCGCCTCGATGGTGCGACGCTGGACCAATACGATCAGGATGTTCTGGGCAGCTACATCGGCTATCTGCCACAGCGGGTGGCACTGTTTGATGGCACAATCGCCGAGAATATCGCGCGCCTGCAAGAAAACCCGGACCCCGCCAAAATCGTCGAGGCGGCCCGCCGCGCTGCCGCGCATGACATGATCGTGAAACTCCCCGACGGCTATGACACCCGCGTTTCGTCTATCGGTGGCCGGTTGTCGGGGGGACAGATCCAGCGGATCGGCCTTGCGCGTGCCTTGTTCGGCGATCCGGTGCTTCTGGTGCTGGATGAACCGAACTCCAATCTCGACAACGACGGCTCGCTCGCCTTGAATCAGGCGATCAGGGCGATGAAGGCGGCGGGTGATTCGGTGCTGATCATGGCGCATCGACCCGCAGCCATTCAGGAATGCGACACGCTTCTGGTACTGGAGGACGGCGGACGGCGCGCCTTTGGTCCGCGTGATCAGGTGCTGCGCGAGATTATAAAGAACCACAATGAAATCACCCGCTCCGTCGGGCCGGGGGGCGTCGCATGACCGCGCTGACAAAGACCGATCCAATACAGACGGAACCCAAGCCTGCGCCGCAAGCAACCGGCCTGCTGAAATCTGCAGCAGCTAAGCCGACAACGCCCGAAAACGCGTGGTCGGTGCGCCGCCCGGTGGCTGTCGGTCTTGTTACGCTGTTTCTGCTTGTCGTCTGTCTGGGCGGATGGAGCGTGATGACAACGCTCAGCGGTGCCATTGTTGCCAATGGTCGGATCGAAGTGGAACAGAATCGTCAGGTGGTACAGCACCTTGATGGTGGCAGTGTCGCCTCGATTCATGTCACCGAAGGTCAGCCCGTGAAGGCGGGCGATTTGCTGGTTCGCCTCGACGGCTCCGCCCTGAAATCTGAGCTTGCGATTGTTGAAGGCCAGTTTTTTGAACTTCTCGCGCGCCGTGGCCGGCTGGAGGCGGAACGCGACGACAAGGGTGAAATCACCTTCGCGCCAGAACTGATCACCATTGCGGCCCAGCGCGCCGATGTTGCGGAACTAATGGAGGGGCAACGTCGGCTGTTTGACGCGCGCAAGGACACACTGGCACAGCAGGTCGACCAATTGGCCAAGCGCAAAGGTCAGATCGCGAGCCAGATCACCGGCATCGACGCGCAATCCAACGCCCTGACGCAGCAACTCAACCTGATCGGGCAGGAGCTTGCGGCGCAGCAGGAACTGCTCAACAAGGGTCTGGCTCAGGCAAGCCGCGTTCTGGCGCTTCAGCGCGAAGATGCGCGGTTGGCAGGCCAGAGGGGTGAACTTACCGCCAATCGCGCGCAATCCGAGGGCCGGATGACCGAAAGCGACATCGAGGTGCTGAAACTCGCAGCGACCCGGCGTGAGGAAGCAAGTACCCAATTGCGCGATATCGGCTACCGTGAACTGGAACTGGCAGAACGCCGCCGCGCATTGATCGAAAAGATTCAACGGCTGGATATCGTCGCACCGGTGTCCGGGATCGTCCTCGGATTGCAGGTCACGACACCGCAAGCCGTGCTGCGCCCTGCCGACCCCTTGATGTACATTATCCCGCAGGATCGCCCCTTGGTGATCAACGTGCAGGTGCCACCGATCCATATTGATCAGGTGCATGTGGGACAAGAGGTACGGCTGGTGTTTTCGTCCTTCTCGTCGCGCACCACGCCAGAGTTGAAAGGCCATGTCACGCTCGTTTCCCCGGACGCGCTGACCGATCAACGGACACAGCAACCGTATTACAGCGCCGAAATCGTGCCCGATGAGGGCGAGATTGCAAAGCTGTCCGAACTTGGCCTGAAGATCATCCCCGGCATGCCGGTCGAGGCTTTCATCCGCACCGGCGACCGCACACCGCTGGCTTATCTGCTGAAACCCTTTACCGACTACTTCGCCCGTGCTTTTCGCGAAACCTGAGGCGATGACCCCAAAATCGTCCAATGCCACCGTGGTATTTGAAATCCGGTTCGCTGGGGTTCCAATTTCCAATTCACCAACGCGACAAAACCCGTTAACATGCGCGAAAGTTTTGGCCAATGCTAAGTCAGAAGGATAAACTATGACAATCGATTCCCGCCTCGCTGAACGCGGCATCACCCTGCCCAACGCCCCCGCCCCGGCAGCAAACTATGTTCCCTTCGTTGCCGATGGCGGCACGCTTTACGTTTCCGGTCAGATCAGCCAAGGCCCGGATGGCCTTATCAAGGGGCGTCTGGGTGACACGATGAGCGTCGAAGAAGGCGCCGCCGCCGCGCAACGCTGCGCCGTCTCGCTTCTGGCGCAGGTCAAAGCGGCTTGCGGAGGCGATCTTTCGCGCCTGACCCGAGTGTTGAAGTTGACCGGCTTTGTCAACTCGACGCCGGATTTCACTGACCAACCCAAGGTGATCAACGGCGCCTCGGATTTCTTTGTGGAAATTCTGGGCGATGCCGGGCGTCACGCACGGTCTGCGGTGTCTGCTGCCTCATTGCCCTTGGGCGTGGCCGTTGAAATCGAAGGCATCTTTCAAATCAAGACGAAGTAATTTCCGGGCCAACAACGCCTTGTTGTTGCATCGCAGGGCAAATTCCCGGTGACAAGCGGCGTTGCCAATCAGGCAACGTCTCCCCTCTCCCGCCGATCAAAAGTGAACTCCCATGCCTGCCAATCTGCACCCCGATTTCCTGACCAAACCCATTGCCCATCGGGCTTTGCATGATGTCAATGACGGTCGCCCCGAAAACTCTCGCGCGGCAATACTTGCGGCGATAGAAAAGGGCTATGGCATTGAAATTGATCTGCAATTGTCCCGCGACGGTCAAGCGATGGTGTTTCACGACGAGGTGCTGGACCGGTTGACGATGGAAACCGGGCTGCTGAACCAACGCTCCTCGGCGGAGCTTGCCTATATCCCCCTGCGTGGCGGCTCGGAAACCATCCCCAGCCTGACGGAAGTGCTGGCGCTGGTGGCGGGTCGCACGCCTCTGCTGATCGAGATCAAGGACCAGCAGGGTCAACTTGGCCCCACCGATGGAAAGCTGGAAGCGGCGACCGCAGCAGCACTTGCAGAATACAAAGGCCCGGTCGCCCTGATGTCGTTCAACCCGAATTCGGTGATCACGATGGCGCGGCTTTGCCCGGACATCCCGCGCGGGCTTGTCACCTCCTCCTTCGATCCTGCCGAATGGCAGCCCATCGCCCCCGCGACCTGCGAGCGGTTGCGGGGGATTCCGGATTATGATCACGCAGGCGCCAGCTTCATCTCTCACGAGGCGGCGGACCTCGCGCGTCCGCGCGTCGCTGAGTTGCGCAATGAAGGTGCGGCGATTCTGTGCTGGACCATCCGATCAGCGAAAGCCGAAGCAAAAGCCCGTGAACATGCGCAAAACATCACATTTGAAAGATACCTCGCCAAGATTCCGGCTTGACGAGCGGCGGAACGGCCCCATCTGCCGAGGGGGCAACCCGGCACGAAGGTTTATATGGCAGAGCTTGAAATATCCCTGCTTTCAAATTTTGCGGACATTCCGGCACGCGAATGGGATGCGCTTGCCTGCCCGGAAGGAGCGAGCGGACGGCCACTCGACCCGTTCACAACCCATCGCTTTCTGATGGCGCTGGAAAGCTCCGGTTCGATTGGCGTGCGCAGCGGTTGGCAAGCCCGCCCGATGATCCTGCGCGAGGCTGGGAAAACCATCGCCGCGATGCCACTTTTCGTCAAAACCAACAGTCAGGGCGAATATATCTTTGATCACAATTGGGCCAATGCGTTCGAACGTGCGGGCGGCAAATATTACCCCAAACTGCAAGTTGCGGTGCCGTTCACGCCCGCCAGCGGTCGCCGCTTTCTGACCCTGCCGGGACAGGAGGAGATTGGCGCGAAGGGCCTGATAGCAGGGGCTATCCAGACTGCGGAACAGAACGGACTTTCCTCGCTCCACATCACGTTTTGCACCGAGGATGAAGCGCGCCTCGGAGCCGAAATGGGACTGATGCATCGCATCACGCAGCAATTTCACTGGATCAATCAGGGTTACGCAACATTTGATGATTTTCTTGCCCGGCTTTCCTCGCGCAAGCGCAAAGCCATCCGAAAGGAACGGGACACCGCCAATGCGGCAGGTCTGACCATTCAGACGCTGACGGGTGATGCGCTGCTGCCCGCCCATTGGGATGCGTTCTGGCAGTTCTATCAGGACACCGGCGCACGAAAATGGGGAACACCCTATCTGACCCGCGCCGCCTTCACGGAGTTTCACAGCCATATGCGTGATGACACATTGCTGGTCATGGCATTTGCGGGGGATCGCCCGGTTGCGGGCGCGCTCAACTTCATTGGCCGCGATACCTTGTTCGGTCGCTATTGGGGCTGTGTGGAAGATCACCCCTGCCTGCATTTCGAACTGTGCTATTACCGCGCGATTGATTGGGCCATCGCACATGGATTGAAGCGGGTGGAGGCGGGGGCGCAGGGCGATCACAAACTCGCCCGCGGCTATCTCCCGACACCAATCCATTCGCTGCACTGGATCGCCAACGACGGTTTCGCCCGCGCCGTTGCCGACTATCTCGACGCTGAACGCAACGCTATGGCGGAGGATATCGAGGTTATGACTGCCTATGGCCCGTTTCGCCTCAGCGCTGATTCCGGGTGACAATCCGCCAGCACAGCGCCAAAATAAATCGAACCGCCAAGATATCGCAAACCGAAGGAGGATCCGATGACCCTGACCCTTTACACCAACCCAATGTCACGCGGCCGCATCGCGCATTGGATGATGGAAGAGCTCAGCCAACCCTATGAGGTCACATATCTCGACTACGGCACCACGATGAAAGCACCGGAGTATCTGGCGATCAACCCGATGGGCAAAGTTCCGGCGCTGGTGCATGATGGCAAGGTGGTGACGGAATGTGCCGCGATCTGCCTCTATGTTGCCGATGCGTTTCCGGATGCCGGAATGATGGGTGAGGACCGCGCTTCCTTTTACCGCTGGATGCTGTTTGCCGCAGGCCCGCTGGAGCATGCCGTCACCAACAAGGCGTTCAGCGTCAAATTCCCGGCAGAGCGGGAAGGCACCATCGGCTACGGCAATTTCGACCAGACGATGCAGGCACTGGATACGGCGGTTTCCAAAACAAAGTTCATAGCAGGTGATCGGTTTTCCGCCGCCGATGTCTATGTCGGTTCTCAAATCGGCTGGGGTCTGCAATTCGGCACCATCCCCGAAACCGAAGCATTGCGCAGCTATTGGAATCGGATCAAGGACCGTCCCGCCCGCTTGCGCGCCGATGCCGCCGACGATGCGTTGATCCCGAAAAAACCCGAATGAAGGTAGAGAAACTTCCCGACCGTTGCGCCCTCGCTCCGCTTTTTGCAAGCGGCTGGGAACTGGTCGCCGATCGCGATGCCATCCGCAAGACCTTCATATTCCGCAACTTCATCGAGGCATTCGGCTTCATGACCCGCGCAGCACTTTGGGCTGAAAAGTGGAACCATCACCCCGAATGGTCCAACAGCTACAAGACCGTTGCCGTGGTGCTGATCACCCATGATGCCAACGGATTGACGGAACTTGATGTGAAACTCGCCCGCAAGATGGATGATCTGGCAAAAGGTTAACCGCTACTCCGCCACCGTCAATATTTGCTCCATCGGCTTCTTGATCTTGGCAACCCGTGGCACCGTGGCATTCGCCGCTGGATGGCCAACCGCGATGATCATTGTCGGCTTTTCCGAATCCGGGCGTTGCAGCAACCCGTTCAGGAACTTCATTGGGTTCGGCGTATGGGTCAGCGCCGTCAACCCTGCCCGGTGCAGGGCGGCAATCAGGAACCCCGTGGCGATCCCCACACTTTCCGGCACATAGTAATTCTTGAACCGCGTGCCGTCGTCAAACTGACCCCAGCGCTGGCCGAACACCACAATCAACCAGGGCGCCAGGTCCAGATGCGGCTTTTCCTCATTGGTGCCAATCGGCTCCAGCGCCTTCAACCACTCATCGCCACCGCCGCCTTCATAGAACCTGCGCTCCTCCTCCTCCGCCTCCAGCCGGATCTTGTGCTTGATCTCGGGGTTGGCAATGGCGACGAAATGCCAAGGTTGATGGTTCGCGCCGGAAGGGGCCGTGCCTGCCGCGCGCACGCATTCCTCGATCACTTCTCGCGCGACGGGACGGTCACAAAACTCCCGCACCGAATGGCGACGTTTCAGATGGTCATAAAAGGCCCGCGCCTCTGCCAGCATTTGCGCGTCACTCAGCTCCGCCCGGTCGGGCAACGGGAGTGCTTCGTAAGCAACATGGTCTTTGGCAAACATATCAGGCTCCTCCCAAAGCCGAACCGGGGGTAGACCCCCGATCAATCGCGCAGCAACTCGTTGATCGACGTTTTGGATCGCGTTTGCGCATCCACCTTCTTCACAATCACCGCACAATAAAGATTCACCCCGCCTTTCGACGGCATCGAGCCTGCCACAACAACCGACCCTGCCGGAACCTCGCCATAACTCACCTTCCCGGTATCGCGATCAAGGATCTTGGTGGACTGGCCGATAAAAACTCCCATCCCCAGAACCGAGCCTTCGCGGATAATGCAGCCTTCCACCACCTCGGACCGCGCGCCAATGAAACAGTTATCCTCAATGATGGTCGGTCCGGCTTGCATCGGCTCCAACACACCGCCAATGCCAACCCCGCCCGACAGATGCACGTTTTTCCCGATCTGCGCGCAAGACCCGACCGTCGCCCAGCCATCCACCATGGAGCCTTCGTCAACATAAGCCCCGATATTGACGAAAGACGGCATCAGCACCACGCCCTTCGCAATATAGGCCGACCGCCGCACGATTGACCCCGGCACAGCGCGAAACCCGGCCTTTCGCCAATCCGCCTCGCGCCAGCCCTGAAACTTCGACGGAACCTTGTCCCACCAGTTCGACCCACCGTTGGAGCCGGAAATCTCATACATATCCGCCAGGCGGAACGACAACAGAACCGCTTTCTTGGCCCATTGGTTGACATGCCAATCTGCACCGCGCTTCTCGGCAACCCGCAGACTGCCACTGTCCAGCGCCGTCAAGGTCGCTTCAATCGCGTCGCGCACCTCCCCTTTGGTGGTGATTGTGATGCTGTCGCGCGCCTCCCATGCGGCTTCAATCGCGGTCTCCAGCGCTGCATTGCTCATCTCGTCATCCTTTGCGGTGGTCAGGCCTGCCCCAAGCCTATAGACGGAGGAACATAAGCACGCAACGCCCCGCAAGGAAAGCCGATGAAAGAAGACGTCCGCAAGCACCCGTTTCGCGACAGCCAGCAAGACGTGAAGGCTTCGCACAAGATTCCCGACACCCCGCAAACCCGCGCTCCGGCTTACCGCCTCGCCTATGCCGATAATGAATTCATGTGCCGCGAAGATCTGCGGCCGGTGCGGCTTCAGCTTGAGTTGTTGAAGCCGCAATTGGTGATGGACGAACGCGGCATCGAATCGACCATAGTGCTGTTTGGCGGAGCGCGGATTCCCGATCCGGTCAACAAGGATCAGGCCCGCACAAAAACGCTCGCAGACCTGACGAAGTACTACACCGAAGCGCGCAACTTCGCCCGCATCATGACCGAACGCTCGATGACCACCTATGGCCGCGAAAACGTGATCATCACCGGCGGCGGCCCCGGCGTGATGGAGGCAGGCAATCGCGGGGCGCAAGATGCCGGAGGGCAAAGCATTGGCCTCAATATCGTGTTGCCGCATGAACAGGCGCCGAATGAATATGTCACGCCAGATCTGTGCTTCAACTTCCACTATTTCGCGATCCGCAAAATGCACTTCCTGATGCGCGCCGCCGCGATCTGCGTGTTCCCCGGTGGCTTTGGCACCTTGGATGAGCTGTTTGAAAGCCTGACCCTCATTCAATCCGGCAGGATGAAACGCGTCCCCTTCCTGCTGTTCGGTAAGGATTTCTGGGAAAAGATCATCAACTGGGAGGCACTGGCCGAGGCAGGCACCATCGGTGCTGAAGACCTAAACCTGTTCCGCTTCGTCGAAACCGCCGAAGAGGCAATTCAGATCATCGACACCTGGCCAAAATCAGACTGACATCTTCCGTCATCATCTGTTCAAAAATATCCTCCGGGGTGAATTGGCCTTCAGGCCAAGAGGGGGCA